>JALUQR010000184.1 GCA_027017505.1 bacterium | reverse complement strand
CCTACCCATAAGGGTGTTTCTTTCGGTAAGGTGGGCAGGGTTTATCCATTGCGGTGGTGTTTTGTTTTTTTATTTATCTGAAGAGCATTTCCGTATAATATGTGTTACGGTAAAGAAGAGATGGTCCTGTCAATTCGGGGAAGTTATACTTGACCCAAAGGATAAATTTTTATATGATAAAATTGATATTTACCTCATCTGCGGCTTGTTTATGGTTGAAAGGATAGGGGAATTATTACTTAAAGAGAAGCTCATAACACCGGAACAGCTTCAGCGTGCAATAGAGGAGCAGAAGCGCAGTGGTGGAAGGCTGGGGTATAATCTTACCAAACTGGGCTACATTTCGGAGCAGGAGCTTACCCATTTTCTGAGCAAACAGTACGGCATTCCCACCATTGACCTTTCCACCGAAGAGATAGACCCGGAGGTAATAAAGCTCATACCAGAGGATGTGGCAAAAAAATACCTTGCCCTTCCCATCAAGAGAACGGGCTCTACCCTTGTGGTTGCAATGGCAGACCCATCGAACATATTCGCAATAGATGACATAAAGTTCCTTACAGGCTACAACATAGAGACCGTTGTTGCCAGCGAGGGTGCCATAAAGAGTGCCATAGAGAAGGCCTATGAGAGGGCAGAGCTTGAGATGGAAATGGAGGATGTGATAGCGGAGTTTGACGAGGAAGACATGGAGGTGGTCCAGGAAGAAGAGGAGGTGGACATAAGTGACCTCAAGAAGGCTGTGGAAGATGCACCCGTGGTAAAGCTGGTAAACTTCATACTCACAGATGCAATAAAGAAAAAGGCAAGTGACATACACATAGAGCCCTACGAGAAGGCCTTCAGGGTGAGATACAGGATAGATGGTGTTCTGCAGGAAGTGATGCGCCCGCCGATGAAGCTTAAAAATGCCATAGTATCGAGAATAAAGATAATGAGCAGTCTTGACATAGCGGAAAGAAGGCTTCCACAGGACGGCAGGATCAAACTGAAGCTCAGCAAAAACCGTGAGATGGACTTCCGCGTGAGTGTTCTGCCCACCCTCTTTGGTGAAAAGGTTGTCCTGAGGCTTCTTGACAAGAGCAACCTGCAGCTGGATATGACAAAGCTGGGCTTTGAGGAAAAGGCCCTTAAGGACTTCAAAGAGGCCATCCACAAACCCTGGGGTATGGTGCTCGTTACAGGACCCACGGGAAGCGGTAAGACAACCACACTATATTCAGCACTTTCAGAGCTCAACGATGTGGGAACCAACATATCTACGGCAGAAGACCCCGTGGAGTTCAACTTCATGGGGATAAACCAGGTGCAGATAAAAGAGGAGATAGGGCTTACCTTTGCAAGTGCACTGCGCAGTTTCCTCAGACAGGACCCTGACATAATAATGGTCGGAGAGATACGAGACTACGAGACAGCAGAGATAGCCATAAAGGCAGCCCTTACAGGACACCTGGTGCTTTCCACCCTGCACACAAACGACGCACCATCCACCGTTAACAGGCTTCTAAACATGGGTGTTGAGCCCTTTCTTGTTGCATCCGCCTGCAACCTCATACTTGCCCAGAGGCTCGCAAGAAGGATATGCTCAAAGTGCAAGGTGGAGGCAAATGTCTCAGAAAAGGCCCTTATTGACATAGGTGTGCCTCCTTCAGAGGCAAAGACCATGAAGTGCTACAGGGGCAAGGGCTGTTCAGAATGTAACGGAACAGGCTACAAGGGCAGAATAGCACTCTACGAGGTGATGCCCTTTACAGAGGCCATAAAAGAGCTCGTGCTCAACGGTGCATCGGCTGCAGAAATAAAAAGACAGGCCATAAAAGAGGGCATGAAAACACTCAGAATGAGTGGCATTACAAAAATAAAGGAAGGGATTACCACAGTTGAAGAGGTCCTCAGGGTTACAATGCAGGACTAACACAAAAAGAGGAGATACCTGATATGAACGAAGAGGCAGTCAGACAGCAGAAAAAATACGACATGCGCTCACTTCTTAAGCTTCTGATAGACAGGGAAGGCTCTGACCTTCATCTTGCCGCAGGCTCACCCCCGCGGATGAGGATACACGGAAAACTTATCCCCATAGATGCCCCCCCGCTTACAGGAATAGACACAAAACAGCTGTGCTACTCGGTCCTTACAGAGGCACAGCGCCATAAGTTCGAGGAGGAAAACGAGCTTGACTTTTCCTTCGGTCTAAAGGGGCTCAGCAGATTTCGTGCCAACATATTCATGCAGAGGGGCACCGTTGCAGGGGTATTCAGGGTCATACCCTACCAGATAAAGAGCTTTGCAGAGCTCGGCCTGCCACCCATTGTTGAAGAGCTTGCAAAAAAGCCCAGGGGGCTTGTGCTCGTTACAGGACCCACAGGAAGCGGTAAATCCACCACACTTGCAGCCATAATAGACAAGATAAACCGTGAAAGACAGGAACACATAGTGACCATAGAGGACCCGATAGAGTATCTCCACTCCTCGAAGATGGCACTTGTGAACCAGCGAGAGGTGGGAGCAGACACGCACAACTTCAAGAAGGCCATAAAGAGTGTGTTGAGGCAGGACCCCGA
>JALUQR010000183.1 GCA_027017505.1 bacterium | reverse complement strand
CCACCTCTGCTGTGCCCCCTGCTTCGGCCTTGCCCCCTGCGGGCTGGGCTCCCTGGGATGCTGTGGCCTGCTTGTAGAGAAACTCCGCAAGTCTGTGTGATGATGCTGTAAGCTCCTCTGCTGCGCGCTTTATCTCCCCTATGTCCTCCTTTCCGAGTGCGTCCTTTGCCTTCTTTATGGCGTCCTCTATGTTCTTCACATCCGCATCGCTGAGCTTTGAGCGGTTCTCGTTGAGGGTCTTTTCCACATTGTATATGAGGGAATCCAGGCGGTTTCTCTCCTCTATGAGCTCTCTTCTTTTTCTATCCTCCTCTGCGTGTGCCTCTGCCTCTTTCACCATCCTTTCAACCTCTTCTTTGGAGAGCCCGCTCGATGCTGTTATGGTTATCTTCTGTTCCTTGCCCGTTGCAAGGTCCTTTGCAGAGACATTCAGTATGCCGTTTGCATCTATGTCGAAGGTGACCTCTATCTGTGGCACCCCTCTTGGAGCTGGTGGTATGCCCTCAAGGTGGAATCTACCGAGGGTTCTGTTGTCCTTTGCGAGCGGGCGTTCTCCCTGAAGCACATGGACCTCCACCTGGGTCTGGTTGTCAGTAGCTGTGGTGAATATCTCCTTTTTCTTTGTGGGTATGGTGGTGTTTCTGGGTATGAGCACTGTCATCACCCCTCCGAGGGTCTCAACACCCAGAGAAAGGGGTGTAACATCCAGAAGCACCACATCCTTTACCTCGCCTGCGAGCACTCCTGCCTGTATGGCTGCGCCTATGGCGACCACCTCGTCGGGGTTTATACCCTTGTGGGGCTCCCTGCCGAAGAATTCTGTAACGAACTTCTGTATGGCAGGCATCCTTGTCATACCACCAACGAGCACCACATCGTCTATGTCAGAGGGCTTTATACCAGCGTCCTTAAGGGCCTGCTCGCAGGGCTCCCTGCTTCTCTCTATAAGGTCAGAGGTGAGCTGTTCAAGCTTTGCCCTGGAAAGCCTCATCACAAGGTGCTTTGGCCCGCTTGCATCCGCTGTTATAAAGGGCAGGTTTATCTCTGTCTCCATAACGGTGGAAAGCTCTATCTTTGCCTTCTCCGCTGCCTCCTTGAGCCTCTGAAGGGCCATCCTGTCCTTTGAAAGGTCTATGCCCTGGTCCTTCTTGAACTCTGCTATGAGCCAGTCTATAATCCTCTGGTCAAAGTTGTCTCCACCGAGGTGGGTATCACCGTTTGTTGCCTTCACCTCGAACACACCCTCGCCCACCTCAAGTATGGATATATCAAAGGTTCCACCACCGAAGTCATACACAGCTATAAGCCCTTCTTTTTTCTTCTCAAGCCCGTAGGCAAGGCTTGATGCGGTGGGCTCGTTTATTATGCGTTTTACCTCAAGGCCTGCAATCTTGCCTGCGTCCTTTGTTGCCTGACGCTGGCTGTCGTTGAAATAGGCAGGCACGGTTATAACAGCCTCTGTGACGGTCTCACCGAGGTATGCCTCTGCAGACCTCTTAAGTTTCTGCAGTATCATGGCAGAAATCTCAGGCGGAAGGTATGTCCTTCCCATATGGGATGACCTCACAACAGCCCTTCCGTATTCGTCCTTTTCCACAGGATAGGGCACCATCTTCATCTCCTCGGTAACCTCATCGTAGCGCCTTCCCATGAAACGCTTTATGGAGAATATGGTGTTCTCAGGGTTTGTTATGGCCTGTCTCTTTGCTGACTGACCAACCAGTATCTGCTTATCCTTCGTAAAGGCAACCACACTGGGTGTAATACGGCTACCCTCCTCGTTGACTATAACCTTGGGCTCACCACCCTCCATAACAGCAACAACAGAGTTTGTGGTTCCAAGGTCTATGCCTATTATCTTTCCCATCTCCGGATACCTCCTGAATGTTTGATATGTATATTACCACAAAAACCCTCAAAGGGCTAAAGATAATATATGGAGCAAAACACTGTGTGTCAAGGGCTATAAGGGGCTATCCAGAGAGTGCTCTGTGGAGCTTCTTCAAAGCCCTCCACACCCTTCTGTAGATAAGATAGAGCAGTATGGTCATCAAGGTGGTGTATCCGAGCACATACCTGCCAATACTTCTTCTTTCAGCCTCCTTTGGGTCTGCCACATGGTGGAGGAAGACCGCCACATCCCGTGCCTTCTCCTTGAGTCCCTCTTCTGGCAGTGGTGGTGGCATGGCTGTAACACCATCTCCACCCCTCCATTCTTTAAGTGCACGGTTTTTGAGCACTCCATCCTCCCTGTAGTAGCCTGTAAGAAGCCTGTACACATAGAGGGCACCCCCTGTGCCCCTGCCCCTTGCAGAGGTTATAAGGCTCAGGTCAGGTGGAACCATGCCAAAGCCCTCCCTCAGGCTCGCTTCATCCATAAGGGCGGTTATACCCTGTGGATGGGCCCTGTCTCTGTAGTACTTAAGACCATGACACACTCTGCAGGCCTCCATAAAGACCTTCCTGCCCCGCTCTATGGCAGATGTGTCCATAAAAGGGAAAGAGGTGCAGTGGGCTGGCCCTGTAAGGGCCAGAAACATCAAAACTGTGTAAAAACCCCCTTTCATCGCCCCCTTACAGGCTCTATTCTCGACAAAAGGGGCATACTCAAAAAGTATGCAAAATAGAACACCGTGGATACCCTTCCCAGGGTTACAAACCTTACACCCAAAGGCGATGGCTCATCTGGCAGGTGCATGCCCACATAGCCGAGCAGGATAAAGTTGAGAAAAAACGCCCATGTAAGCCACCTCTTCACAGGCCTTCTCCTTGCGCTCCTTTCTGGCGAGCGGTCAAGATAGGGCAGAAAAAACAGCACCACTATGCTCAGCCACAGGAGTAACACCCCCAGGAGCTTGTGTGGCACAGAGCGCAGTATGGCATAGAACGGCAGAAAGTACCACTCTGGCACTATATGGAGCGGGGTTCTCAGCGGGTCTGCAACCTCGTTGTTTAAGGGCTCAAGAAAGAAGGATGGTTTAAAGAACACAAAGTAGAAGAATACCGTAAGACAGAGGAGGATAAACCACAGGTCCTTGACCGTATAATAGGGGTGAAAGGGTATCATGTGGGGGCTGTCCTTTGGAAGGTCAACACCCTCAGGGTTGTTACTGCCCACCCTGTGGAGTGCGGTAAGGTGAGCCACAAGAAGCACCCCTATAATACCCAGTGGTATGAGGGCTATGTGGATGGCATAGAAGCGGGTGAGTGTGGCATCTCCCACCGCAAAGTCTCCCCTTAAAAGCAGGGTGAGCTTCTCACCCACAAGTGGTATTGCACCAACAAGGCTGGTTATAACCGTTGCTCCCCAGAAGGACATCTGCCCCCAGGGAAGAAGATACCCTGTGAATGCCTCTGCCATAAAGGCTGTGAATATGAGAAGTCCTATCCACCAGAGAAGCTCCCGTGGGCTTCTGTAGGAGCCATAGTAAAGCCCCCTGCCCATGTGAATGTAGATGGCCAGGAATATGGCAGTTGGCCCTATTGCGTGGATGTAGCGGAATATGTAGCCGTAGTTTACATCCCTCATTATGTGCTGTACACTGTCAAAGGCAAACCTGGTATCGGGCTTGTAATACATGGCAAGGTATATACCGCTTATGACCTGCAGAAGAAAGAACACACCCGCAACAGAGCCAAAGTTCCACAGATAGTTGAGGTTTCCGGGGGTGGGATACCCTGTTATGTGGCGGGATACGAACTCTGTGAGGGGGAATCTCTGGTCTATCCAGCCAATAAGGCTCTCTCTGTATCCGCCCTTACCCATCTTCTGGAAGGTCTCCTATCTTTCTTACATTCTCTGTGTAGCCTGCAAAGAACTGGCTTCCTATAACAAGCCTTTTCCCCTCAATCCTGTATGGCAGAAGGTGAAGGTTCTCTGGTGGTGGGCCTTCAAGGCGTCTGCCCAGGGAGTCGTACTTTCCACCGTGGCAGGGGCAGTAGAATCCACCTGCTGGAAGCCCCTTAAGCCCATCTTTTACAAGCCTGGGTATGCATCCCAGATGGGTGCATATGCCTGTACCCACAAAGAGGTCCTCACGAAGGGTTCTGTCCTCAGGGTGTGCAGGGTCTTTAAGCTCCTCGGGTTTGATGCTGGCTGTGTGTTTTATCATCTCCTTTGTTCTTTTAAGTATGAACACGGGCTGACGCCTCCAGAGCACCCTTTTTAGCTCCCCCTCCTTGAGGTCTCTTATGTCCACCTCCATTATGCCCTCAAGGATTATGTTGTGTGCAGGCATAAGGGCCCCAACCATGGGCACCAGGCTCGTCCCTGCCCCTGCAAGCCCCAGTAGCTTTGTAAGTGTGAGAAGAAAGTCCCTTCTTGAAAACTCATCCTTCATGGTAAAGAGTATACACCACTGCGGGATACCTGCAACCCACAACTTCACATAACACCCCGGATATAATCCTTTTTCCCGGGAAGGCATCTTAAGATGTGCCGTGTTTACGGGCTGTTTCAGGTGGTGTGGATTATCAGTGGTGTTTACGCTCGTGTTCTGCGCTTTTCATACCCTTGGGCAGTTCAGGCGGGGGTTCTGGTTTGACCTGTTTGAAGGGTGGCTCCACATCATGGGGGTTGTGGCATTCAGTGCACACCCACCACCTCTTCTTTCCACCCTTCTGCCAGCTACCTATGCGTTTTCCGTGAATACCATCACGCCAGTCCCTGTATATCTGGCCATGACACTTTCCACAGAGCTTCTGTGGCTGGTCCATGTCTATGGGCTCGCCTGAATGGGATATGAAGGTGTTTCTGTCTCTTGGATTGTGGCAGTCAAGACACCATATGGCACCCTTGCCGTGTTTCAGGTTAAGCGGGTCTGGTATTATATCAAGGTGCATTATAAGGGGGCGTGGTTTCTTGTTCTTTGGGAATGGCACCACAACACCGTTGTGGCAGTTTGTGCAGGGATAGAACTTAAGGAACCTCTTTCTGCTCTTTACCACCGCCTCCTCGTGCAGATAGTCTGCGTCTATGTTCTCGGGCATATCTCCCATGGGCTGGGTGTCCTCAAACGGGTCTGCCCACCAGAGCACCGCACCTGTGGTCTCAGAGCACCTTACATTGTAGTCCTCGCCTATGCGTTTCTTTTCCACAGGGGTGTAGCCATCTGTTCTGCTCTCAAAGCACTCCTCTGCCCACACCTGCTGACATATGGAAACAGCGATTATAATAAGCCATACAGCGTATCTCATGCCTCTTCTCCTGAAAGGCCTATATCCTCATCCACTGCTTCTGCACCACCGTAGCGCACCTCGCCCGTTATAACCCCTATGGCACCCTTTGTAAGAAGGGTGAACATAAGGGCACCGAATGCCCAGTTACCGCTGGATATGAAGATTTCTATCCACGAGGGGGTGTACTCTGTGAACTCCCCTATGGGGCTCGGTATGAAGCCAGGAATAACAAGCCCCATGCCCTTCTCTATCCATATACCGAAAAATGCTGCCCCGCATATGTAGGGCAGTATGCGGTGGTTCTTCCGTATGTTTGGAAACAGCACCAGTATGAATGTGGACACCATGAGCACTATGGCAAGCCACCACCACGGGGTGAGTTTGCTCAGTCCATGCCAGCCAAACATGAGATACTTAAGAGAGTAGGAATGCTCTGTTGATGGATACAGTTCTGTGACCACCTCAGAGAGTATGAGAAACAGTGCTATACCAAGACACCAGGCAAAGACCTGTGCCATAAAGTCTATTGCCTTGTCCGTTATCTCCAGTTTTGTGTACCTGCGTATGATAAAGAAGACTATTATCATAAGCGCAGGGCCTGATGCAAACGCTGTGGAGATGAACTTTATGGGCATTATTGAATGAAACCATAGTGGCCTTGCGGGCATGGTGTTGAGCAGAAACGCTGTAACCGTGTGTATGCTAAGTGCCCAGACCATGGCAACATACACAACGGGCATGAAGAACCTGCTCTGATACGGCTCCTCACCCACATACTTCTTGTAGAGATAATAGAACGCACAGTAGAAGTTCAGCAGAAGGTAACCGTTGAGCACTATAACATCCCATGTGAGCATCGAGTGGGGCCAGTTGAATATACCGATGCCAGGTATTATGTGCCAGAGTCTGTCAGGTCTTCCCATGTGGGCTATAACGAAGAGAAGACACATGGTAACAGCTGATATGGCGAGCATCTCTCCTATTACCGCAACCTTTTTAAGCTCCTTTCTCTCATAGGCATAGGCGGGAAAGACCACCGTAACGGCCGCAGCTGCAACACCCACAAGAAACACAAAGTTGGAAAGATACACCCCCCAGGTTACCTGGTCATGCAGTCCCGTAACTATAAGACCCTTTGAAAGCTGTTGATACCAGCCGAAAAACCAGAAGGGCATGAAGAAAAGAAGAAAGCCCAGCCAGCTGTAGTACAGCCTTCCACCCCTGAAGGAGTATATGGCGCAATCTACAAGGAATTTTATGAATCTGTTCATGCCCTGTAAACCCTAATCTATAAAGTAGAAGAACTTTGGATATGTGTTAAGCTCTGCCCTCAGCCTGAAGACTCTTTTTCTTTCAAGAATCTTTCTTACCTCACTGTTCGGGTCAAGCAGGTTTCCGAACTTTCTGGCTCCCACGGGACACACCTCAACACATGCGGTGTATCTGCCCTTTCGGGTTCTCTGTATACAGAAGGTGCACTTTTCCACCACACCCTTCATCCTGGGTCTGTTTCCCAGGTAATGGGTTTTTGGATTGAGCTCTTCTCTTGGAAGATTCGGCTCTCCCCAGTTGAACCTTCTTGCCCAGTAGGGACACGCACCCATGCACATTCTGCACCCTATGCACCAGTTGTAGTCTATCACCACTATTCCGTCTGGATCACGATAGGTTGTCCTTACAGGGCATACCTTCACGCAGGGTGGTTTTTCACACTGCATGCACTGGATGGGAAAGTAGAAGGCGTCCTTTTCTGGGACCTTCTCTGGCTCATAGTAGTGCTGGCCTTCAAGGGTAACGCCAACGGGCTTGTGGGCGTGTCCTCCCACCTGTATGCCGTAATCGCGCGGATAGCCCTTGTCCATGTACTCCTGGGAGAACCTGCCCTTCTCCATCCTTATAACCCTTATCCACTGTATCTGCGGGTCATGGCGGGACTGGTTGTTCTCCTTTACACAGGCATATACACACCTTCTACAGCCTATACACTTCTGTATGTTCAGGGCATATCCGAAGAGCACACCCTTCTGGGCTGGTGTGCTGTCAACGGTAACCTTCCTTCCAAACTCCTCTGTGTAGCGCTTTTCAAGCCTCGCTATGGCCTCACGCTTCTCCTCCTCTGTCATGAGCCTGTAGTTTTTCTGGAACCACTCTGCCCAGGTAACACGGGCCTCTGCATCGTCACTGCCTGTAAGAAGAGCTGCTGCGCCCATAAGAGCAGAAAGCCCTGCCTTCTTGAAAAACTCCCTCCTCGTTGAACCCTCAGATACTGCTCTCTCTTCTGGCTTCCTGGTCTCCTTCAATGCCACTTACTCCTTTAAGGCCCTTCGGTAGTTCTCCTCGAAGAAGGCTATAAGCCTTCTTTGCTCCTCATCACTCATCAGCACATATTCTCTTTCCATCAACACCCTGTCACCTGCCATCACATCCCGCAGATACGCCCGCTGTGGATTCACTGCTCCCACTGTGGATACAATTTTCTCCGCAATAATCCCTCCAGTGGACAGAGCCACTCCACCTGCAACCATGCCTTTAAGAAATGTCCTCCTGTGGAACCTTCTCTCTGTAAGGGAAGCCTTCTCGGGGTTGAGCCTCTTCTCACAAGCCATGGGACAGGCACCTCTTGAAGGAAAGTTTTTGTATACAGTATCCAGAAAAAATTTTCCCTAATCCTATCACAAAGGGAAATCCCTTGTCAAGAAAGAATATCCATCCTGGTTGAAAGGGCTGTATAAAGAGATGCGCCCTTTCTGGGGGATTTGCTCTTGACTAAACCCGGGCCCGTGGTTAAAATAGATATTACCTTTTGTGCCGAAGTGGTGGAACTGGTAGACACGCCATCTTGAGGGGGTGGTGGGGAAACCCGTGGGGGTTCGAATCCCCCCTTCGGCACCAGATATTAAGCCCTTAAGGGCCGGCAGATGCCGGCTTTTTTTATTTACCTGCCCGTGGAGACTATTCTTCTGCCAGTGCTCGAATTGTGCCACCAGGTTTTCTTAATACTTCCAGCCCCTTATATTAATCTTGACCTACATTTTCATATATGTTAAACTTAAGTTGAGGTC
>JALUQR010000182.1 GCA_027017505.1 bacterium | reverse complement strand
CTCCACGTACTGAAGCCTCATGGACTGTATAACAGGGCTTATAAATGTCATGAATATATTGAGCAGATGCACCAGTGAGGCGACAAGCACACCTGTAAACAGACCTGCACTCATATCTGCCATCCTGTTTGCAACAACTGCCAGCACCACAGAGGATGTTCCCACTGCCATGATACGCACATAGGAGAGTATGCTTCCAAGGCTTCTTACAAGCTCAAGAGAGCCAACCACACCACCTGACCATACAAGAAGGGCAACTCCCACAGCGAACACCACCGCCAGTGGTGTGAGAAGTCTCCCTGGAAGATACCTGTATGCCACAACAATCATAAGTATTATAACCACTGTGAGCACAAGGGATGTGAACTTCTCCACAGCCTTTCTGATTTTACCCCTTTTCAGAAGATTCAGCCCACCTATGATGAATCCCGTTGCGGTGTGCACCATGCCTATACCGAGGGTAAAGAGCATGAAGAGTTTAAGCCCCTCCATTCTTTCAAAGAGGGGCCTGAAGCCGAACCTTTCGGGTAGCATGCCAAAAAACTCACCAAACAGTATGCCGAAGGCCATTGCACTCATCCCGCACACAGAGAGCACCACCCCTGCATCTTTTAAAAAGCGGTTGTTCTGCCACCTTCTCTTTACAAACTGTCCTGCGCAGAGCACCACAAGCCCGTACCCCGCATCTCCCACGATAAGCCCGAAGAAGGCAGGAAAGAACAGTGCAACATAGGGGGTCGGGTCTACGGAGCCATACCTCGGGGGAGGAAGTGCCCTGAGGAATATCTCAAATGGTCTGAAATACGGGGGGTTCTCTATACAGACAGGCACCCTGTGGAGCTCTTCCTCTGTGAGTGCAAGTTCCTGAACCACCACATCCTCCGGGAATTCCCTTTCAATCTCCCTTTTAAGATACTCAACCCTGTCGGTGGGCACCCAGCCCTCTATTATAAACAGGAAACGGGTTTCTGCAAAATAGTAGAGTATGTCTATCTCTTCTATGGCATCCTCTATCGCCCTCTTAAGCCCCTGCAGTCTTGCCCGCTGGCTCTCTGATATTCTCTCAAGCTCTGCTTCGATGGACTTTATCCTTTCTGGAAGAAGGCCCTTTTTTCTGAGCATCTCCTTGAGGGCATCGAGCAAACGCATGTCCCTGTAGTGTTCTGGCAGTTTTATCTCGTCTATTCCCTCGCCAAGTATTATGTGGCGTATCTGCGGGGAGTATTTTTTCTGATAGGCTATGACCACCGCAAGGGTATCCTCGTCAACCGCCTTTGTGTGGAACTGGTATGCCCCTCTGGTAAGCCTTCTTACCTCCTCCTCTATGAGTTTCAGAATATTTGGTATGGTTCTGTCAACCACAAGCCCTGTTATCTCTATATTTTTGAGTCCTCCGAGGACTGATATGAGGGGTACAAAACCCCTCAGCAGGTGTTCGTATCTTGATATTCTTTGAAGCTCTTCCTTGAGTTCTTCTCTTTTTTTAAAGAGCGTTTTTGCCCTTTTCATAACATCTGTAAGTGCTTCAAACTCCTGGTATATGCGGGGTTTCTTTATCCTTTCAGGCTCTCTGCTGGGGTAGGTCTCTGGCAGAACAGAGAGTGTCTCTGTGATGGCCTCACGCATATGTTCGAGTTTTTTCTTTTCCTCAAGTTTTTCCCTCTCCACTGGCACCCTCTTTAAGAAACCCTCTTTTTCCTCAACCACGGTCTCTATCTGCATCACGGAGAGCTCATGAAGCCTTTCTATACAGCGGTCTCTGTGGGTCTTTGAGCCCACTATTCTTATCTTTGTCATCTGCTTTATCATTGCCTTCTTTCTGGAAGAAGCATCCTTGTTATCACCTTTATGGCCTCTTCTCTGCCCTTTTCTGCGTATCTTTTGATTTCTTCCCTTTTCTTCTCTGCTGATAGTACTATCCTGCGGGTCTTTTCCTCTATGGTCTTTTCCAGCTCTTTTTTGAGTTCCTCTATCTCTTCTTTTGCCTTCTTGAGTTCTTCCTCTCTGAGTCTTTCTGCCCTGACTATAGCAGATTTTTTTATTCTTTCAGCCTCTCTGCGGGCCTCTTCAAGGAGTGTTTCCACCTCTTCTTCCTTCTTCTTGAGTATCTCTATTATGTCCTCTGCCATGGGTTATCATCCTGTCTGTTTATTTATAATATAGGGGATGTTTTGTTTTCTGGCCAGTCCCCTGTTATCTTAAGGTCTCAAACTCTATGGAGCCTGTCACAGCGGGGTCCTGTTCTTCTGCTGATGGGTGTTTTGTGGTGTTTTCTGAAAGGATGTGGTGGTTCTTCCACAGAAACACCAGGAGCATGAGAAGTGCCAGAAGGAGGAATACCCCGGGCCCTGTGGCATTCCTAACCCTTTGCATCTTTCCTTCTCTTCTTATCCTTGTAGAGTTTGTATTCCAGGCTTTCCACAAGTGCCTGCCAGCTTGCCTCTATCACATTCTCCGAGACTCCCACTGTTCCCCACTTATCTGTTCCGTCTCCTGATTCCACCAGCACCCTTACCTTTGCAGCGGTACCCTTCTTTCCACCTATAACCCTTACCTTGAAGTCCAGAAGCCTCACCTCTTTAAGCGATGGATAGAACCTTTCGAGAGCCTTTCTCAGTGCCTTATCGAGGGCATTTACAGGTCCGTTTCCCTCTGCAGCGGTGTGTTCCACCACACTGCCCACCTCAAGTTTTATGGTTGCCTCTGAATACGGTGGTATGCCTTCCTGTTTCTTCTCGTCTATCACGCGGAATCCGTGGAGTTTAAAGTACTTCTGTCTTTTTTTGAGTGCCTCCTGTATGAGAAGCTCGAAGCTTGCCTCTGCGCCCTCGTACTGGAAGCCCTCGTGCTCGAGCTCTTTCAGTTCTCTGAGTATCTTTTTTACCACAGGGGAATCGCTTTTAAGGTCAAGCCCGTACTGCTGTGCCTTATACAGTATGTTTGACCTGCCAGAGAGGTCTGAGACCAGCACCCTCTGGGTGTTTCCCACAAGCTCGGGTCTTATGTGCTCGTATGTTTCAGGGCTTTTCAGCACCGCACTTACATGCACTCCGCCCTTGTGTGCGAAGGCACTGTCTCCCACATAGGGCTGGTGTTTCTGGTGTGGCAGGTTTGCAAGCTCGTAGAGAAAGCGTGATGTCTCTCTGAGTCTCTTTATGTTCTCCTCTGGTATGCAATCGAATCCCATCTTGAACTTGAGTGCGGGAATGATACTGCACAGGTCTGCGTTACCGCATCTTTCGCCGAATCCGTTTATGGTGCCCTGCACATGGCGCACACCCTCTCTTACTGCGACAAGGGAGTTTGCAACCGCGGTGTCTGAATCATTGTGGGCGTGAATTCCCAGGGGCACATCTATTGCGTCCCTGACCTCCCTTACCATTCTGGCTATATCGAACGGAAGGGTGCCACCGTTGGTATCACACAGCACTATACAATCTGCTCCGCCTGCCTGTGCTGCCCTGAGGGTTTCAAGGGCATAGTGGGGGTCATCCCTGTAGCCATCGAAGAAGTGTTCCGCATCGTAGAAGACCCTGTCCACCCTTCTCTTAAGGTATCTCACGGAGTCGTGTATCATCTCGAGATTTTCCTCAAGGCTTACCCTCAGTGCCCTTGTTACATGGAACTTCCAGGTCTTTCCAAATATGGTCACACAGGGGGTTCCAACCTTAAGAAGGCTCTTGAGATTTGCGTCCTCACTGGGTCTCCTGCCTGCCCTTCTCGTTGAGCCAAAGGCAACCACCCTTGAGTGTTTGAGTTTTTCCTTCTTCACAGCCCTGAAGAATTCCACATCCTTGGGGTTGCTTCCAGGCCAGCCTCCCTCGATGTAGTGTATACCCAGCTCATCGAGTGCCCTCACTATCCTTATCTTATCCTCAACGGAAAAACTTACATCCTCTGCCTGCGTGCCGTCCCTGAGGGTTGTATCATAGAGCTCAACGGTTGTGTGTGTTTCCTTCTCCTTCATTTTTCTTCCTTCACCTCTTCTTCTTCGAGCCCGAAGGCATCGTGAAGCACCCTTACGGCGAGCTCTGTGTATTTAACATCCACCACACAGGATATCTTTATCTCCGAGGTGGAAATCATCTGTATATTTATGCCCTCCTTTGCCAGGGTCTCGAACATCCTGCTTGCCACACCTGCGTGACTTCGCATGCCAGCACCCACTATGGAGACCTTTGCTATGGAGGTATCGCCCTCTACATCCTTTGCCCCTATCTCCTGGGCCACCCTTTTTACAAGCTCGAAGGCCCTTTTAAAGTCCTTCTCCGAGACGGTGAATGTAAGGTCTGTGAACCCATCGTGGCTTATGTTCTGCACTATCATGTCCACATTTATGCCCTCTTCTGTGAGGGGTCTGAATATTCGGGCTGCGATGCCAGGTTTATCAGGCACCCTTACAACCGATATCTTTGCCTCATCCTTATTGTATGTTACACCTGAAACCACCACCTTTTCCATCTCTTCATCCTCCTTGCATACAAGGGTTCCTTCCACATCCCTGAACGATGACCTTACAAGAAGCCTTACATTGTATTTTTTGGCAAACTCCACAGACCTTGTCTGCAGTACCTTTGCTCCAAGGCTTGCCATCTCGAGCATCTCATCGTAGCTTATCTTTTTCAGCTTTCGAGCCTTCTCGTATATGGAGGGGTCTGTGGTGTAGATGCCGTCCACATCTGTGTATATCTCGCACAGTTCTGCACCCAGTGCAGATGCCAGTGCAACAGCAGAGGTATCTGAGCCACCCCTGCCAAGGGTGGTTATGTTGCCTGCTCTGTCCACACCCTGAAAACCTGCTATCACCACCACATAGCCCTTTTCAAGCTCCTTCAAGATGCTCTCGGTGTTTATCCTCTCTATTCTTGCAGAGGTGTGTCTTGAGTCAGTTATTATGGGTATCTGGTATGCAAGCAGTGCCTTTGCCCTGCATCCCATATTGCAGAGTGTTATGGCAAGAAGCCCTGCACTTACCTGTTCTCCTGCTGAAACCACCATGTCGTATTCTCTTGGTGGAGGGTCATCGGTTATCTCCTTTATAAGTCCTATGAGGCGATCTGTCTCACCTGCCATTGCAGAGACAACCACCACCACTTCCTTTCCACTGGTGCGTGCCTTTATGACCCTTTTTGCCACATTCTTTATGCGTTCTATGGAACCCACACTGGTTCCCCCATATTTCTGCACCACAATGGCCACTTCTCTTTTATCTCCTCCTTACCGCCTTGTGTATTGCCATACCGTGCACATCCTCTGCTGCCTCCATGACGAGCTCTGGCAGGGTGGGATGTGCGTGCACTGTGTCTGCAATGTCTGTTGTTTTTGCACCCTGTCTTATGGCCACCGCAAGCTCTCCTATAAGGTCTGTTGCGTGGGCTCCCACTATGGTTGCTCCGAGCACCCTGTCTGTTACCGCATCTGCAACTATCTGGACGAATCCATCTGGTTCATCCATGGTGAGTGCCTTGCCACTTGCTCCATAGGGGAACCTGCCCACCTTCACCTCCATCTCCTTTTCCTTTGCATCCTTCTCACGCATACCAACGCTTGCTATCTCTGGCTCTGTGAATATACCCACAGGTATTACAGAGTAGTCCATCTCCTGCGGATGGCCAAGGGCATTCTCCACTGCGACAATCGCTTCCTTTGATGCCACATGGGCAAGTAGCATTCCACCTGTAACATCGCCTATTGCGTACACACCCCTGGCGCTTGTTTCCATCCTTGAGTTAACCTCTATCCTTCCCTTCTCATCTGTCTTCACACCCACATTCTCAAGCCCTATGCCAGAGGAATTGAAGCTTCTGCCTATGGTAACGAGCACCTTCTCTGTTGTTATGGTTCTTCCGTCTGTAAGGCGGGTTTCCACCCTGCCCTCATCGGCTATGTTTATCTCCTCAACACCCGTATCTGTGAAGATCTCCACACCCCTTTTTTTGAACACCCTTTCCACAACCCTTACCACCTGGGGGTCTTCTGTGGAGAGTATGCGTGGAAGTATCTCCACAATCTTTACGGTACTGCCGAAGGCAGAGAATATGTTTGCAAACTCACAGCCCATCACACCCCCGCCTATTATGAGGAGGCTTTCTGGCACCCTTTTAAGCTCCAGTGCCTCTGTGGAGGTTATAACATTTGTGCCATCTATACTGAACGCTGGTATGAGTGCTGGCTCAGAGCCCGTGGCTATTATTATTGACCTGGCACCAATGACCTCAACTGTGCCATCCCTTTTTTCCACCCTTACCCTTCCCTCTGCCTCTATAAAGCCGTTGCCCCTTATAAGCTCTATGCGGTTTGCCCTGAGCAGTTGCTCTATACCAGCCACAAGCCTTGCCACAACATCGTTTTTTCTTCTTACAGCCTCCGAGAGGTCAAACTCCACCTCACTTACCTTTATGCCGAACCTTTCTGCCTTCTTTGTTGCAAGAAGGTTCTTTGCAGAGTAATAGAGTGCCTTTGTGGGTATGCATCCTCTGTTAAGGCATGTTCCACCAACACTGTCTCTTTCCACGAGTCCCACAAGTGCCCCTTTCTGTGAGGCCCTTATAGAAGCGGTGTATCCACCAGGCCCACCACCTATCACAACAAGGTCAAACTCTCTCATCTTTTAAAGCCCTCCATTTCTCAGTTCTATTTTTCTTCTGTTTTCTCCCTCATGGGTTATGTGTATGTAAATGGTATTCTCTGGCAGAAGGTGTTTCATCTTCTCTGCCCATTCTATCACACAGACACCCTGAGACCACACATATTCCTCAAACTCTATGGTAGAGAGTTCATCTGGTTCCACCCTGTAGAGGTCTATGTGGTAGAGGGGCAGTCTACCTCCTCTGTATATGTGCACTATGGTAAAGCTCGGGCTTTTAACATATCCCTTAACACCCAGCCCTCTTGCTATACCCCTTACAAGGGTTGTCTTTCCTGTGCCAAGCTCTCCACAGAGGGCTACCACAGAGCCTTCCCTGAGTTTCTCTGCGAGTGTTCTGCCGAACTTTTCTGTCTCCTGCTCGCTTTCTGTGTACAGTATCTGTTTCAATCTTTCCTAACGAAGGAGTTTAGAACCCCTGGCAGTTCTTTCAGGAGGTCTGTTGCTATCATGCCCCTGTCGCCGTAAAGCTCCATGAATCTGTCCGCGCACACACCGTGTATGTAGGTGCCTGCCACTGCTGACTGAACCGCTCTTATACCCTGTGAGATGAACCCTGCTATAAGACCTGAGAGCACATCGCCTGTGCCAGCGGTTGCAAGGGCTGGATTGCCCGTGGGGTTTACAAAGAGCTCTCCATCGCCTGCGATAATCGTGCCTGCCCCTTTAAGTACCACCACACAGCGTGTCCTGTCTGAAAGCTTCTTTGCCCAGCCCGGGCGGTCCTGCTGTATGGTTGCCGTATCCACATTCATAAGTCTTGCCATCTCACCAGGGTGCGGGGTGAGCACCACATCTACCCCATCTTCGCTGAACTTTTTCATTTCAGCCCGTATCCCTGCAAGCAGGTTCAGCCCGTCCGCATCTATCACGGTGTTCATTCCCCTTTCTCTGCATATACGGAGTGCCTCTTTAAGGAAAATGGCGGTTCGCCTGTCTGTACCAAGCCCGGGGCCTATAAGAAGCACACTTTTTCCCTCACAGACTCTTTCAAGTTCCTCTATGGCCTTTTTTCCCACCACCCCTGGTGCATCCTCTGGAAGTGGGTGTGTCATAACCTCTGTGGTCTTGAGCTCCATTATCCCGTGGAGACTCTCTGGCACTGCAACGGTTACAAGCCCTGCACCTGCACGCAGTCCGCTTATGCCACTCATGTACACCGCCCCTGTCTTTCCTGGTGAGCCTCCCACAACGAGCATGTGTCCAAATGTTCCCTTGTGGCTGTCAGCAGGCCTGGGCCTGAATATATCTCTGACCATCTCTGCATCCACAAGATGGCACTTTACGGTGTCTGCCTGCAGGACCTTCTCTGGCATGCCTATGTCTGCAACCTCCACCCTTCCTGCGTACTCCCTTCCGGGATAAAGGTAAAGCCCTATCTTTGGCATGCCCATGGTAACGGTCAGCCGTGCCCTTACAGCCCTTCCAAGCACCCTTCCTGTTGTTGCATCTATGCCAGAGGGCACATCCACCGCAACAACAGGCCTGGAAAGTAGATTAATCGTATCTATCATATCCGCATACACACCCCTTACAGGACTGCTGAGCCCTGTGCCAAAGATGGCATCCACCACAACATGCGAGTGCTTGAGCTCTGCAATTGCACTGTCTATGTGTGCGGGGCCTGATATCTTCCTTATCGTTCCACCCATCTTCTGCCATATTCTGGCATTAACCCCTGCATCAGACCTTATC
>JALUQR010000181.1 GCA_027017505.1 bacterium | reverse complement strand
CTACAAACTGCTTGCCCTTATAGGGTCCACCGCAAGGTACATGATTTCCGCTGTCTATCGTACATCCGATGGAGAGATAGCTGCGGTGGCGTCCACACAGAAACTTTCCTTTATAGCAGGCAAGTATGTGGGCAAGGATGACCCTGTTATGATTGTAAGGTGTCAGTCAGGTTTTCCCGCAGTGGGTGAGGCACTTGAGCCATTTGCCTTCCCCCACCTTGTGGAGGGCTGGATGAGGGGTTCCCACACAGGCCCAATCATGCCCGTGCCGTTTTACGAGGCAAACCCCTCAAGGTTCGATGGCCCACCAAGGGTGATATGTGCGGGCTTCCAGCTTGCCAATGGCAAACTCATAGGCCCGCATGATATGTTCGATGACCCGAGCTTCGATGGTACAAGACGCCTTGCAGACACCATCGGCGAGTACATGAGACGCCATGGCCCGTTCCAGCCACACCGTCTGCCAGAAGAAGAGATGGAATACACCACACTGCCCGAGGTTATGAAGTCTCTGGAAGATAGATTCGAAAAAATCTGATGAAAAAGACCAGGGACTCTCTGATTCCCTGTGGCAAGCTTGCCACAGGTGAGCTCGAAAGACTGCTTAAAAGATACGCATCAGGAAAAGACCCCTCTGTTATCATAGGGCCTGCCATAGGAGTGGATTCTACCGCAGTGAGGGTGAAAAAGGGGGTACTGCTTCTCAAAACAGACCCCATAACCTTCGTCGCAGAGGATATAGGGCTCTATGCCCTGCACATCAATGCAAACGATATAGCTGTCATGGGTGGCAGGCCAAGATGGTTCCTTGCCACCATACTCCTGCCAGAAGGCAAGACCACACTTAAAGATGCAGAAAGGGTGTTCCGCCAGATAAGCAGGGCGTCAGAGGAGCTTGGTGTTACCCTCTGCGGAGGACACACAGAGGTAACTTCGGCTGTGAATACCACCGTTGTGGTGGGGCAGATGATAGGTGAGGTGAAAAAAGAAAGGCTTGTTTCCTCCAGAGGGGCAAGACCAGGCGATAGCCTTATAGTTACAAAGGCAGTGCCCCTTGAGGCCATGAGTATCCTTGCAAGAGAGAAAAGAGAGGAGCTTGAAAGGCTTGTGTCCCGAACCACAGTGGCAAGGTGGAAGGGGTTTGTAAAAAGGCCTGGCATAGGGGTTCTCAAGGATGTGGAGGTTACAATGAGGGTTACCACACCCCATGCAATGCATGACCCCACAGAGGGTGGCATCTCCATGGGACTGTATGAGATGGCACGGGCATCAGGTGTGGGTATCGAGGTCTACAGAGAAAAGATACCCATCATAAAAGACGCCCAGAGGGTCTTCCAGCACTTCGGGGTAGACCCCATGGGACTTATAGCGTCAGGCACACTCCTTATGGCTGTAAGACCAGAGGATACAGAAAAGGTCATAAGGGCTCTTCAGAGGGCCAGCATACCAGCAACCGTTGTGGGCAGTGTAAGATCAAAAAAATGTGGTATAAATATTATAGAGGACGGCAAAAAGAAACCCCTCAGGATATACCAGAGGGATGAGATAACAAAGATACTTTAAAATAAAAGATTGGAGGGTTTCCACTATGACCAGAAGATATTCACCGAGAAAGGCAATAGACACGGAGAAGGACCCCTACCTTCTCAGGGAAGAGCCAGAAGACATGACCATGTGCTCTGAGTGCAGTATTATCTATCATAACAAAAGATGGCGTCTTCCAGAAGAGCAGGAACTTAAGAGAAAGGAGCGGTTTAAAAAGACCCTGTGCCCTGCATGCCAGAAGATAAGGGACAGGTTCGTGGGCGGATATGTAACACTTAAGGGTGAGTTCCTCAAGGAGCACAAAGAGGAGATACTCAACCTTCTTAAGAACAAAGAGGAGATTGCCCGCTACACCAACCCCCTTGAAAGGATTATAGAGATTAAGGACCTGGGCGATACCGTGGAGATAACCACCACCACCGAAAAGTTTGCCCAGCGTATAGGCAGAATCCTCCATAAGGCATTCCACGGAGAGGTGGAATACAAGTGGAGCGATGATGTGAAGATAGCACGGGTTCTATGGAGGCGTTGAGGAGTGGATGCACAAGGCACGGCTGTGGAAAACCCTTAAGGATGATACTGTAGAGTGTTACCTCTGCAACTTCCGTTGCCACATAAAGGATGGAAAACGGGGTGTCTGCGGTGTAAGGGAAAACCGCGGTGGCACACTCTACAGCCTTAACTACGGAAAGCTCATTGCACAGAATGTAGACCCCGTGGAGAAAAAACCCCTCTTTCACTTTCAGCCTGCCTCCCTCTCCTATTCAATAGCAACCGTGGGATGTAACTTCAGATGTCTGCACTGTCAGAACTTTGAGCTCTCCCAGATGCCAAAGGAAAGGGGAGGAGCAATCCCTGGAGAGGATGTAACCCCTGAAGAGGTTGTGGAGAGTGCACTTGCAACGGGCTGTAAAAACATATCCTACACATACACAGAGCCCACCATATTCTTTGAGTTCGCAATAGACTGTGCAAGGCTTGCACAGAAAAGGGGGCTTAAAAACCTCTTCGTTACAAACGGCTACATGACATGGGAGTGCATCCAGGAGATGAAGGGCCTTATAGATGCCTGCAATGTGGATGTAAAGGCCTTCAGGGATGAGTTCTACAAAAGGGTGTGTGGTGGGGCAAGGCTCAAATATGTGCTCGAAAGCGTTGAAACGATGCACAGAGAGGGTATATGGGTGGAGGTCACAACCCTTGTGATACCAGGGCAGAACGACAGCGAGGAGGAACTGCGTGAGCTTGCAAGATGGCTTAAATCCCTGTCCGCAGGGATACCGTGGCACATAAGTGCCTTCTATCCTGCCTACAGGATGACCGACACCCCACCAACACCCAGGCAGACACTGCACAGGGCAAGAGAGATAGGTATTGAAGAGGGCCTCAGGTATGTATACACCGGCAACATTCCAGGAGATGCGGGTGAGTCCACCTACTGCTACATGTGTGGTAGAACCCTTATAGAAAGGTACGGGTTCTTCGTGAGGGCAAACCGCATAAAGGATGGCAGGTGCCCCTACTGCGGGGCAGAAATAGACGGTGTTGAACTTTAAAAAAGGAGGGCGGATGGATGCTTGTAGAGTTCAGCATTGTGCCCATAGGAAAGGGCGAAAGCCTGGGGGATGAGGTTGCCAGGGTGCTGAAGCTTGTTGACGAAAGCGGGCTTCCCTACAGGGCAGGCCCCATGGGAACCGTGGTAGAGGGTAGCTGGGAAGATGTTATGGCACTTGTTAAAAGATGCCACCAGGAGGCACTGAACACAGCCCCCAGGGTTATAACCACCATAAAGATAGACGACAGGCCGTCCAGACCCGCAAACAGAATGGAAGAGAAACTTAAGTCCGTGGAGAGGCGATTGGGACGGGAACTCAAAAAATAATAGAAATAGACGGAAGCACAGGCGAGGGCGGTGGCCAGGTTCTGAGAACCTCGTTGACACTTTCAGCCCTGCTTTTCGTGCCCGTCAGGATATACAACATAAGGGCAGGCAGAAAAAACGGAGGGCTCAAGGAACAGCACCTTCGCTCAATATACGCAACAGGAGAGCTCGTGTCAGCAACCATAAGGGGAGCAGAGCCTGGCTCAAAAGAGGTTGTGTTCGTTCCACATAGGAGAACACACAGAACAGAGTTCTCCTTTGAGCTCAGAACAGCAGGCTCAGTGGGGCTTGTCTTCCAGACAGTGCTTCTGCCCCTTTCGTTTCACGGAGACTGCAGTCTCGTTCTTAAAGGCGGAACCCATGTGCACTGGAGCCCCATCGCAGACTACATAAAAGAGGTCTTTCTTCCAGCAGTAACCCCCATGGGAATCAAGGCAACACTTGAAATATCAAGATATGGCTTTTATCCTGAGGGAGGGGGCATTGTGGAGTCTGCAATAAAGGGGGTAAGCCCACCACTGAAACCGATAAATGTCATGGAAAGGGGTGAGCTTAAGGGAATATACTTGAGGGCAGGTGCCACAGGGCTTCCAGTGGATATACCAGAAAGGGGTATAGAGAGGGCCCTTGAGAGACTCAAAAAAGAGGGACTCAGGGATGTGAAGATAAGCCTGAAGGCTGTTGACTCTCCAGGAAAGGGTGTATATATGTTCCTTCTCGCAGAGTACGAGAACATAAGGGCTGGCTTTACAGCCCTTGGCCAGAGGGGCAAGAGGATGGAGGCTGTTGCAGATGAGCTTATAGATGAGTTCCTGGGCTACAGCAGTATGAAGGGGGCTGTGGATAGCCACCTTTCTGACCAGTTGCTCCTTTATATGGCTCTGGCAGAGGGGGTATCCAGAATATCCACACCCACCATCACCCTGCATGCAAGAACAAACGCCTCTGTTATAGAGAGGTTTCTGCCAGTAAGGTTTGAGTTTTCAGAAGATTCCTGCGGTTCTATAATAAAGGTTGAAGGCATGGGCTATGGAGTATAATCTATTAAGGAGGTCTGATACAGGTGGTACTCAAGATTTCTCTTTTTCTTCATGTGGTTGCTGCCATATTCTGGATAGGTGGCATGCTGTTTCTAACGCTTGTGGTTGCACCGTTTCTTAAGACCCTTGAGCTTGAGAAGAAAAGGGAGATATACCAGGTTGTGGGCACAAGGTACAGGTTCTGGGGCTGGATAGCACTGGCCATACTCCTGATTACAGGCCCGGTGAACCTCTACTATCTGGGTGTAACACCTGATATGCTTACAAATCCATCGTTCTATACCACACCCTATGGAAGAAGGGTGCTTGAGAAGATAGGCCTTGTTGTTCTGGTGCTTGTAACCAGTGTGCTCCATGACTTCTGGTTTGGCCCGGGGGCAAGGTCATCGCAGAGGTATTCCAGAATAGCCATGATACTCGGCAGGGCAAACCTGCTTATAGCACTTGTCATAGTTGTGCTGGCTGTGATGATAAGAACGGGTGGATAGTATGGCTCACAAGTTCAGTCCACATAGTGTGGAGAAACTGCTTTCAGAGGAAAGATACACCACGGTCAGGCCACACCAGTTTCTGAGAGACTGCGGGCTTGAAAGTGGCATGACCGTTGCGGATGTGGGCTGTGGCCCGGGGTTTTTTACCATACCCGCATCAAACATAGTTGGCAGAAGCGGGCTCGTCTACGCAATAGATGTGCAGGAAGAGATGATAAGGATGCTTAAAAGAAGAACCAGAAGAAAAAACATAGTGCCCATCGTGTCAGATGAGCACAGAATACCACTTTCAGCACGAAGTGTGGACTTCGCACTGCTCGCCTATGTGCTCCACGAGACAGAAAATAAACTGCGATTTCTGAAAGAGGTAAAGAGAATCATGAGGAAAGGTGCATCTATGGTTGTGCTTGAGTGGAAGAAGAAGAGGGAAAAAGAGGGGCCTCCCTTCCACGAAAGGCTCGCCCTGAAAGAGGCACAGGGGCTCATAACCGATGCGGGCTTCTGTATAGAAGGGGTAACATCCTTTGGCACTTCCCATTACATCATATCTGCGGTAAAATAAAGGGTTCAAACTGCGGGCTGTTCTTCCCGCAGGATGTCTGTTATATCTGGTTCTGCCATGGCATTCATATTCAGCGTTATAGGGGTGATACTCATACTCGAGGGCATACCCTATTTTGCCTTTCCAGGGAAGATCAAAAGATGGGCACTCACCATAGCAACTGTGCCCGACAGGGACCTGCGTATTATGGGACTGGTGTCCATGTTCTCTGGCATACTCATACTCTATCTGGTAAAGTATTACATGCGATGAAAATAACTTCAGTGGCCATAGGAAGGGCTTCCCCAGTGTTTTTTGCCATGCTTTTGCTTGTCTCTGGCTGTGCAGGCCAGAGGGAGTATCCTCTCTTAAGGCCACAGCCAGGACAGACCGTAAGGATACTCATTAAAGAGGGGGTCAAAAGGCTTCACATAGAGGGAGCCCGTGAGGGAGCAATCCTTAAGGTATCCTACAGCAGGCATGGATACCTGAGGGTCAACCGCAGAGAGGTGGAACCTCCCCTGAGGCTTCATCCTGCAGAAAGGTTCATCCACATAGACCAAAGACCCTACCGTGGCACAATAGAGATAGACCAGGATGAAAAGGGCCTTCTGGTTATAAACGAAGTTTCGCTTGAGGACTATGTTGCGGGTATTATAAACAGTGAGGTCTCAAGTAGCTGGCCCATGGAGATGCTCAAGGCACAGAGCGTTATAGCAAGGACATACGCAGTGTATCAGAAAAGAAAGAGGGAGCATCTTCCCTTTCATCTTACCGCAACCAGCATGCATCAGCTCTACAGTGGTGCCCACAGGGAGGACGAAAGGGTGCTAAGTGCTGTAAGGGCAACACGCGGGGAGGTTCTCTTCTACCGTGGTGAGCCTGCACTTACGGTGTATCACTCAAACGCAGGTGGTATCACAGAGTATGCAAGGGAGGTGTGGTCAAAGGACTATCCATATCTGAGGTCTGTAAAAAGCAGATACGACTCTCTTGCACCAAACTACAGGTGGGAGGCCTATCTCAGGGCAACCACAATAGAGTCTGCCCTCAACAGGGCGGGCTATGAGCTGGCTGTTCCCGTGGCCATAATCGTCAAAAAGAGGTCCTCAACAGGCAGGGTGAAAAAGGTAAGCATAAGGGATGCCTATGGAAGGACAGTGGTTCTCAGGGGTGAACAGTTAAGGGGGATTCTCGGCTACGGGGTGATAAAGAGTACCCTTTTCAGTGTAAAGAAAAGGGGCAGGTTTTTTATCTTCAGGGGCAGGGGTTCTGGCCATGGGGTGGGACTCTCGCAGTGGGGCGCCAGAGGAATGGCAGAGAGGGGATATTCCTACAGGGAGATACTCAAACACTACTATCCTGGCACAAAACTGAAGAGGATATATTGAGGGTGATGAGACCAGAAGAGTTCCTCTATCCCCTGCCCGAAGAGCTCATCGCACGCTATCCTGCAGAAAGAAGAGATGCGTCAAGGCTCATGGTGCTCCACAGAGAGGACGGAAGGGTGGAGCACAGAAGATTCCCACAGATAGTGGACTACCTCAGGGAAGGAGACCTCCTGGTTCTAAACGATAGCAGGGTTATACCCGCACGTCTGAGGGGCAGAAAGCCCACAGGCGGACACATAGAGCTTCTTGTGGTAAAGGAGCAGAGGGCCGGGCTCTGGCAGTGCATGGCAAAACCTGCAAGGGGGCTTAAAAAGGGTGTAAGGATAGATATCGCAGAGGACTTCCACGCAACGGTAGAGGAAAGAGAAAAAGATGGGTTCTTTCTTATGAGTTTTTCCCTGCCCCTTAAGGATGCACTTTCAAGATGCGGTGAGGTACCACTGCCACCTTACATAAGGCGTGCCCCAGAGCCAATAGATAGAGAGAGATACCAGACTGTCTTTGCAAAACACAACGGCTCTGTTGCAGCACCCACCGCAGGTCTGCACTTTACAGAAAAGGTGCTTGAGGAGATTCGTTCAAAGGGGGTGGAGCTACACCACATAACACTTCATACAGGGCCTGGCACATTTCTGCCTGTAAGGGAAAGGGATATAGAAAAACACAGGCTTCATCCTGAATACTACAGGGTTACACCAGAGGTCTTTGATGCCATAAAGAGGGCAAAAAAAGAGGGCAGAAGAATCATAGCTGTGGGCACCACGGTGACCAGAACCCTCGAGACTGTTTTCAGTAACGAGCACAACCCTGTACTTGAGGGAGAGACATCGCTTTTTATATACCCTGGGTACAGCTTCAGGGTGGTCTCCTCCATGGTTACCAATTTTCATCTGCCAGGCTCAACCCTTATAATGCTTGTGTGTGCCTTTGCAGGAAAGGACACCATTATGCGGGCATACCGGATTGCCATAAAGGAAAAATACAGGTTCTACAGCTATGGAGACTGTATGCTCATCATCTAACAGAAGGTTTGGCTTCAGGCTCATAAGCGGTGGCAGAACAGGGCCCAGGCTTGGCTGTATCACCACAGCCAGGGGCGAGGTGGAAACCCCCGTGTTCATGCCCGTTGGCACACAGGCAACTGTAAAGGCACTCACCCCTGAGGAGCTTTACTCCCTGGGATGCCAGATTATACTTGCAAACACCTATCATCTGTTTTTAAGACCGGGCCACAGGCTTATAGAAAGGCTCGGCGGGATACACAGATTCATGAACTGGAAGAAACCCATCCTTACAGACAGCGGGGGCTACCAGGTCTTCAGCCTCTCTCCCCTGAGGGAGCTTACAGAGGATGGCGTCAGGTTTCGCTCCCATCTGGACGGCAGTGAGTTCTTCCTCACCCCCGAGCTCGCGGTAAAGATACAGCTTTCTCTTGGCTCGGACATAATGATGGTCCTTGATGAGTGCACCCCGTATCCTGCAGACAGGGACTACACAAAAAACTCCATGGAGCTTACCCACCGCTGGGCTGAAAGG
>JALUQR010000180.1 GCA_027017505.1 bacterium | reverse complement strand
GAGTTTATGTAGTTGGATATACGCTCTATGTCAGAGGGGTGGAGCTCTTCTTCAAGTCTTATGAGTCTTGTGTGCACCGTGTTGTCACTTGCAACTATTATTACCAGTATGCCTGACTCACCCATGTGCACGAATCTTATGCTCTTTATGGTAAGGGCTGTCCTTGAATAGGTGAAGACAAAGCCTGTACAGTGGGTGACAGAGGAGAGTGTTTTTGTGAGTTTTCTTATGAGCTCATCCCTTGTTATAAACCGCTTGAAGCACGACCTTATAAGATTTTTAATCCTCTCTTCGGGTTCTTCGAACTCACAGAGGCTGTCCACATAGAGCCTGAACCCCCTGTCTGTGGGAATCCTGCCCGAGGATACATGGAGGCTTGCAAGGTAGCCCTCTTTTTCAAGCTCTGCCATTATGTTTCGGATGCTTGCGGGGCTGAGTCCTATGGAGTACTTTGTCGCAACGGTTTTGGAGCTTACAGGCTCTGCCCTCTCTATGTACTCGTGTATGACCGCTATAAGGACCTTTGCCTTACGCCCCTGTAAGATGTGCTCCCCGCAGGAGGCAATTTTGCGGTGTCTTTTCTTCATGATTTCTGCTTTACCAAGACGCAGGGTAGAGTAACCCCCTTATTATTTTCAAAAATACCAACGAGCGGATACAATGTCAAGACCTCATTAAAAGGGCCAGCACCTCGTTGGAAAGGAGTATACCCCTTTCTGTAAGCCCTGCGGTGTTGCCCTCCTGGAATATGAGGCCCTCTTGCAGAAGGTGTTGCCACTGTGGCGAGTCCCTCAGGCTTACGCCAAACTCCTCCTCTATAGCCTTGAGGTCTATCCCGCTGGTGAGTCTCATGCCCATAAGGAGCCTTTCTGTAAGGGCATCTTCAGAAGAAAGGGTGTGTTTTTCCTCCTGCGGGAGTGTCCCCACCTTGATGGCATTTATGTAGCGGGCGGGTTCCTCTGTGTTGTGCCATCTTATGCCCCCACCACGGTCTTTAAGCCAGGAGTGTGCACCGGCACCGAGCCCCAGATAGTCCTCACAGTGCCAGTACTTAAGGTTGTGTCTGCACTGGTAGCCATCGAGGGCAAAGCTGGATATCTCGTAATGTGTGTAGCCTGCTTCTGTAAGAAGTCTTCTGCCATCAAGGTACATCCTTACCGCTGTGTCCTCATCGGGTAGTCCAGGGGAGCCTGAAAGACGGAGTGTATAAAAGGGGGTGTTTTCCTCCACCGTTAGCTCATAGGTGGATACATGGTGGGGTTTGAGTTTTATCACCTCTTTGAGTTCCTCGAGCCAGCCCTCCGGGTTCTGCCCTGGTGTGGCGTATATGAGGTCTATGCCGATGCTGTCAAAGCCTGCATCAGTAGAACCCCAGAACGCACGGAGTGAGTCCTCAACGGTGTGGGCCCTTCCCAGACTCTTAAGCCTTTCCTCTTTGAGCGATTGCATCCCTATTACGATGCGATTCACACCTGCCCTCCTGAGCTCCTTGAGTTTTACCCTGTCCACGGTGCCAGGGTTTACCTCCATTGAGACCTCCAGGGTGTCTGTGGCAGGAAGGAGGTTGAGTATTCCATCTATGAGTCTATCCACAGAAGAGGGCATAAGGAGGGAAGGGGTGCCACCACCGATGTAGATTGTCTCAACAGCCCTTTTTTCAAGGGATTCCTGTTTTACAACCAGGTATAGTTCCCTGAGTACGCTCTCTGTATAGGCCTTTTCAGGGATGTCCTCTGTCGCGATGGAGTTGAACCCGCAGTAGGGGCATTTTCTCACACAGAAGGGTATGTGTATGTACACACCCAGTCCATCAGGTCGGCTGTTTCCATATCTTTTTGAACACATCAATGGGAGATATGATACCCAGGAGTCTCTGGTTGTTGTCCACAACGAGTATTCGTTCCACCCTTTTTTCCCTGTTTATGAATATTGCCGCTATCTCCATGGTGGAGGTGTCTGGAGGAACACACGCATATTCATCTGCCATCTTATCTGTTTTGTTTTTGAGGAACTCACCGAGGGGCACATTTTTAATCTTTTCCATCTTTTCCACAAAGTCCCTGGGCTCTGGTGCGAACTTTACATCCTTAAGATAACCCCTGGTTATGTATGCGGGCAGGATGGCAACCATGATACTTCTTGCGGTTATCACACCGAGCACCCTGTTTTCCCTGTCCACCACAGGTACCTGCCGTATCTTGTTTTCTGCAAGCACCTGGACCGCATCACCCACGGTGTTGTGCTCTGAAAGGGTTATGGTGTCTGTGGTCATAATGTTTGCGGCTATCATATCAATATTATACCCTATAAAGTGTTACTTGTTAAGATAGATATCTTAAGTAAAGGTATACGTGTGATATCAGCAATGATAGTATGGTAAGAGGTAGACCCACCTTCATGAACCTTACGAACCCTATGGGGTAACCGCTTCTTGCTGCGAACCCTGCTATTATCACATTTGCTGACGCCCCTATAAGTGAGCCATTTCCACCGAGACAGGCTCCTATTGAGAGCGCCCACCACACGGGCATCACGAGTTCCTTAGAGCCTATGTATGTTTCCATGTGTTCTATAAGGGGTATCATTGTTGCAACAAAGGGTATGTTGTCCACGAAGGCAGACAGTATACCAGAGAACCACAGCGTAAGGTATGCGGTTGTGGCCACATCGCCATCTGTGAGGGCGAGTATCTCCTCTGCTATCATGGAGATGAGCCCCACCTCCACGAGCCCGTGAACCAGCACGAACAGGCCGAGAAAGAAGAATATGGTGGACCACTCAACCCTGCCCATGGTGTGGTGTATGTCCTCACCGCTTATGAGCATGAGCACCGCAGCTCCCGTAAGTGCCACCGTTGCGGGCTCCACATGGAGGAGTCCGTGAATAAGAAAACCCACTATAACCGCAGATAGCACGATGAGTGATTTTTTAAGAAGCACGGGGTCCTCTATGGCCTCTTCCTCTCTGAACTCCATTATCTTTGCCTTGAGCTCCTCGCTTGTCACAAGCTCCTTTCCGTAGACCATCTTGAGTATAAGAAGTGTTACTATCAGTATTGGTGGCATTATGGGTGCAACATTCACTATAAAGTCCATGAATGTGAACTTCTGTGAGCTACCTATCATGATGTTCGGAGGGTCTCCTATAAGGGTTGCCGCACCACCTATGTTTGAGGCAAGTATCTGTGAGAACAGAAATGGATAGGGAGATACCTTGAGCTCATCCGTTATGAGAAGCGTTATGGGTGCTATGAGAAGTACTGTTGTAACATTATCGAGCAGGGCAGAAAGTACAGCGGTAACCACCGCAAGGTATATGAGTATGAGCACTGGCTCACCGCGGGCAAACTTGGCACTCTTTATGGCAAGGTACTGAAACATACCTGTTTTCTGACATATGGAGACTATGGCCATCATTCCCACAAGCAGGCCCAGTGTGTTGAAATCTATGCCCTCTATGGCCTCTTCCTGGCTGATAATGCCGAGAAAGAGCAGTACACCTGCACCGAGGATGGATACGATAGCCCTGTCAAACCTGTCCCATATGAGGAAACCGTAGACAGTAACAAATATTGCCAGCGCTATAAGTATTTTGGTGTCCATATGCATGGTAATGTTCAGGAGATTTGAAGATAAGACTTTTAAACCGAAATGTCAAGTTTTTTGAAATACCGGAACAGATTGAAGTGTGTGTTTCCTTCGTTTTTCCAGACAAACAGGTTGACTAATGGACGAAAAATTGTTATTAAAGAAACTTAACTGGGGGATCGTCTAACGGCAGGACGGCGGACTCTGGATCCGTCTATCCAGGTTCGAATCCTGGTCCCCCAGCCAAATTTATTACGGATTTAAAGGGCTGGCCCCATGGGGCCAGCCCTTATGTTTTCGGGAATTCTACGGGCCTGAAGTGGAAAAGCTTTTCTGTGGTGTCATAAAGGGGTTGAATTTTCACCACCTGTTGTGGGTATAATGGTGGTAAGGAAAGGAGGGTCTTGTATGCCCATAAAGGGTTCCTATTCTTCTTACCTTACATGCCCCATGTGTGATTGCGAGATACCCATGACAGGAGACGAAAAGATAGGCGAGGATATATATTGTCCCTATTGTGAGTGTCCGCTGAAGCTTAAGAAAGACAAGAACGATGAGCTCTACCTGCAGGAGGACTTTTAGCCCTTTATACACACCATGGGGCGAAGCCTTGCGACCTTGTGGTTCACCCCTGCCAGGTGCATAACTTCTACCACCTTGTCCACATCCTTGTATGCACCAGGGGCTTCCTCTGCAACGCCTGATTTGCTCTTTGCCCTTATGACGATGCCCTTTTCTTTTAGCTCCTCGATTATCTCTGTTGCCTTCCACTGTTTTTTTGCCTGCACCCTGGACAGTGCCCTTCCTGCTCCGTGCACCGCACTGCCGAAGCATTCTTCCATGCCTTTCTGTGTGCCCCTGAGTATGTAGGATGCGGTTCCCATACTGCCACCAACGAGCAGTGGTTGACCCACGGCCCTGTATCTTTCTGGTATCTCACTTCTGCCAGGCCCGAATGCCCTTGTTGCACCCTTGCGGTGTACAAGAAGCCTCTTAAGAGAGCCATCCACGCTGTGGGTCTCTATCTTGCAGGTGTTGTGCCCCACATCGTACAGCTGGGTGATTTCTTCGGGTCTTACATGGGTTACACTTGAGAAGGCAAGGCGTGCAAGGTGTGCTATTGCCTGACGGTTTGCAAAGGCACAGTTAATACCGCAGTTTACAGCGGTAAAGTACTGCCAGCCCTCCTCGCTGTTTATGGGTGCACAGACAAGTTCCCTGTCCCTTATGGGTATGGAGTATTTTTTCGATGCGGACTCAAGTGTTGAAAGATAGTCTATGCCTATCTGGTGTCCCAGTGCCCTGCTTCCGCAGTGTATGGCTATGAGCACCTGACCCTTTTCTATGCCGAATGCCCTTGCTGCGTCCTGGTCATACACCTCCTCAACCCACTGGACCTCAAGGTAGTGATTGCCAGAGCCCAGGGTTCCAACCTGGCGGAACTGCCTTTCCTTTGCCCTGTGGCTCACATTAGATGGGTCTGCATCCTTAACACAGCCACCCTCTTCCGTGTAGATAAGGTCTTCCTCAAGACCATAGCCCCTCTTTATGACATACCTTGCACCTTCCACAAGAAGCTCGTCTATCTCATGCTCCTTAAGGGAGATTTCCCCCGTAGAGCCTATTCCACACGGTACATCCCTGAAGAGTCTGTTTGCAAGCTGTTCCTTAAGGGGCTCCACATCCTCTCTGTAAAGCGGGGTCTTGAGAACCCTCACCCCGCAGTTTATGTCAAACCCAACACCCGCAACACTTATAACACCGTCGTCAACGCTGAACGCACCCACTCCCCCTATGGGAAAGCCATAGCCAGGGTGTATGTCAGCCATGCCGAATGATGCCTTCACTATGCCAGGCAGTGTTGCCACATTTATGAGCTGACGCAGGGCAGGGGTAAACCCGCCTGTGCGCAGTTTCTCGTGATAGTCATTTATAAGGGAGTCCACGGTCTCCCTGTCCGCATAGATACGGCAACACACCCGCATCTCATCTGTTCTGGGTATCTGCCAGATGTAGTCCGTTATCTTCTCCACCGTGAGAGATGTTTCCAGCTCTAAAGACATCTTTCAAACTCCTTCTAAAGGTCAAATACACACTCGAAGATATACCTGTGGTCCTTTTCCTCGTATTTGAGCCCTGAAAGGGTTACAGCCTTCACCTCTGTCTTTACTGGATGTCTGCTCTCATCAAAGGGCTCTCCACGAATGGTTCCAACGAAGAGATACTCCTGGTTGTCCTTTTTGACCTCACGGGCCAGAAGTCTCTTTATTGCCAGAGAGTGTCTGTCCTGTATGGAGAGTATCTCGTTTAAGACCTCCACGAAGAGCATGGGCAGGTCTTTTGCGTGAACACCGAAGGTTACTGACTCTGTCTCCTTTATGCTATCAAGCTCAAACATCAGGTTGAGCATGGCCTCTGCGGATTCCTCGAAGGCGCTGGTGAGGCTATCTGCCTCAACATGTATGCCCATGTCCGCTGTATGTTCCATGTACGAATAACCCATATTGAAAATTTTAACAGTGCAACCCCAAAAGTCAAGGAGGGGTGGGCAAAAAAACTGTACATGACCAAGGGACGAGGTCTCCACCTTTAAAGAGGACTTTCCCCACACGGGTCCAGAAAGGCTCAAGAGCCAGTTTTCTCTGTCCTGCTCCGGTGCCACCACATACAGGGGGCGAAACAGAACGGGATGATTAAATCCCGAAGGAAGAGGTGCAGAGAAAGAGAGATTTAAGACGCGTAAAGGCCCTCTACAAGCCCTTTGAGAAGATTCATTTCGCATGGTTCTGAAGGGAATATCATCAATTCCACTGTTTTTGCGAGGTATGTGTCCGGGCACTTGAGCTGAAGACCTTGTCTGAAGTGCACAGTTTTTGCCAATGGACATTTCTCTTTACAGGGCTATAATTACTCTTGTATGGAAACAACAGGTCCACATATACTCACGGTAAATACGGGTTCTTCGAGTATAAAGTTCTCCGTCTATGACATGGATGAGCGTTCCCTCCTTAAGGGAGAGATAGCAGGTATTGGCAGGCAAGAAGGTTCGGTAAGGGTTTTCTTCTCAGATGGCTCCATCTGTGTGGATGAAAACACCAGGATTGAAAGCTTCAGAAAAGGAGCGGTGGTTGTAACCAGGTGTCTTGAGGAGACGGGCTATGTAGGGTCCATTGAGGCTGTGGGGTATCGCATAGTCCACGGAGGGATGAAATACAGGGAACACTGCCAGCTTACCGAAGAACTCCTTGAATACCTCAGGGATATAGCACACCTTGCCCCTGAACACCTTCCACAGGCTGTTGAGGTCATAGAGGAGGTGGAAAGAGGTCTTCCTTCCATCCCCGGGGTTGCCTGCTTTGATACAGCCTTCCACAGGGATATGCCAGAGGAGTCCAGGATATACGCCATACCACTTGAGTTCTACAGGGAGGGCATAATGCGTTATGGTTTTCACGGGCTTTCCTACGAGTACATAACAGATGCACTCTGTGCCTGTGGTGTGCCCCTTGACAGGGTCATAATAGCCCATCTTGGGCATGGCTCGAGCATGACCGCCATAAGGGATGGCAGATGTGTGGAGACCACCATGGGGTTCACCCCGCTGGCAGGGCTTGTGATGAGCACAAGGTGTGGTGATATTGACCCCGGTGTGGTGCTTTATCTTCTCAGGGAGAAGGGGTTTTCTGCAGACAGGCTGAATCTCCTCCTCAACCACGGTTCAGGGCTTCTGGGTATATCGGGCAGAACAGACGATATAAGGAAGCTTCTTGCCCTTGAAAAAAGAGGGGATGAAAGGGCCATACTATCGCTCAGGCTCTTCTGTCACAGCGTGAGAAAGTTTATAGGCTCACTCAGTGCGGTGCTCGGCGGGCTTTCAACACTTGTGTTTACAGCTGGCATTGGCGAGAATTCCCCTGAGATAAGAGAGCGAATCCTTGATGGCCTTGAGTTTCTTGGCATAAGGCTCGATACAGAACGCAACAGGGCAAACCAGAAGGTTATATCGGACAAACAGAGCAGGGTAATGGTCATGGTCATAAAGACCGATGAGGAGCGTATGATAGCAAGACACACAAAAAGAATACTCAATGGAGAGGGGAGGTAGAGTGATGCCAGCGGTACTTTCAAAAAAGGAGCTTAAAAGGATAGATGCGTGGTGGAGGACTGCGAACTATCTTTCGGTGGGGCAGATATACCTTTACGATAACCCGCTTTTGAAAAAGCCCTTGAGGTCTGAGCACATAAAACCACGGCTTCTCGGCCACTGGGGTACCTGCCCCGGGCTTAACTTCATATATGTGCATCTTAACAGGGTTATAAAGAAGTACGACCTCAACATGATATTCATAACAGGCCCTGGCCATGGTGCACCGGCGGTGGTTGCCAACACATATCTTGAGGGCACATACACGGAGCTTTATCCCCACATAACCCTGGATGAGGAGGGGCTCAGAAGGTTCTTCAGGCAGTTTTCCTTTCCAGGTGGTATTCCCAGCCACACATCTGCTGAAACACCTGGCTCGATAAACGAGGGAGGGGAACTTGGCTACTCTCTTTCGCATGCCTTTGGTGCGGTGTTTGACAACCCTGACCTGATAGCAACCTGTGTGGTGGGAGACGGAGAGGCAGAGACAGGCCCCCTGGCAACCGCATGGCACTCGAACAAGTTCCTCAACCCCGTTACAGATGGCACGGTGCTTCCCATACTGCACCTTAACGGCTACAAGATTGCAAACCCCACCATATTAGCAAGGATACCAGATGAAGAGCTTATAAGTCTCTTCAGGGGTTATGGATACAGGGTATACATGGTTGAGGGAAGCAGGCCGGAAAGGATGCACCAGAAGATGGCAGAAACAATGGACAGGGTTATAGAGGAGATAATG
>JALUQR010000179.1 GCA_027017505.1 bacterium | reverse complement strand
GAAGATAGGCAAAAGGGTGCGTGCACTCAGGGAAAAGTACATGCTCACACAGAGTGAGATGGCACGGAGGCTTCTTATCTCGAGGTATCAGCTCTCGGAGATTGAAAACGGAAAAAGGATTCCCCAGGGCCCGCTTCTTCTTGCAATGGAGTATGTGTTCAACACCTCGAAGGACTGGCTTCTTACAGGAAAGGGTGAAATGATAGTGGAAAAAAGGGACTTCTCCCCTGGCGACGAGGTGGAGGCAGACATCGTGGAGCTTTTCAAGGGGTTCAGGATGCTCTCAAAGGAAGGAAAAAAGAAGCTTATGAACATACTCAGGGTCTTCCTCATAGTGGAAAAAAGTGGCCCCTATACCTGACCCTTTATACCGTAGCCCATGTAGTTTACCGATGGGTCATCTGATATGACAAAACCACCCTCAAGGATACTGAAGCTTATACCCCTTATCTCCTCCACCCTTATGGAGCACATCCTGAGCATCTGCCAGAGCTCTGATGGTCTTATAAAGTCCCTGTAGCGGTGTGCACCTTTTGGTATAAGCCCCAGCACCTTCTCTGCAACCACTATGGCAAGAATGAATGCCCTGGGGGTTCTGTTTATGGTGCTGAAGAGAAAAAGCCCGCCGTCTTTAAGCACCCTGGAGCAGTTTTTAAGAAACTCCCGGGGGTCTTCCACATGTTCTATAACCTCAGAGCAGAGAACACAGTCAAAGTGGGCCTTGAATTCCTCCCCAAGTTCCTCCACCCTTGAGAGCCTGTAGTCTATACTGAGTCCGTTTTTTTCTGCGTGTTCTCTTGCAACCTCTATGGATGGTGCTGAAAGGTCTATGCCTGTTACCACCGCACCCCTTTTTGCAAACTCCTCGCTTAAAAGCCCTCCTCCACAGCCCACATCAAGCACCCTTCTGCCCTGGATTCCACCAAGCACACCCTCTGTAACCCTGATAAAGTAGCCTGCCCTTACAGGGTTGAAAAGGTGCAGACCCTTGAGTCTTCCCCTCGGGTTCCACCACTCGTCTTTGAGTTCATCGAATGTGCTGTCAGTCAAGTCCGTACTCCTTCCACCTTTTTGTGACAAGTTCCACCACCTCGGGGCTCATCTTCACTGTCTCGCCCCACTGTCTTCTGGTCTCTGGTGGCACCTTGCGTGTTGCATCTATGCCGAGTTTGCTTCCAAGCCCCTCTTCTGTGGATGCAAAGTCAAGGTAATCTATGGGGGTGTCCCTTACGACAACCATGTCCCTGTGGGGATCCACCCTGGTGGATATTGCCCATATGACATCAGACCAGCTGTGCACATCTATATCGTCATCCACCACTATGATGTACTTCACATACAGAAACTGCTTGAGCACACCCCACAGCCCCATCATCACCCGTTTTGCATGTCCTGGGTATTCCTTTTTTATGGAGACCACCGCTATCCTGTAGGAGAGTGCTTCCATGGGCAGGGCAAAGTCCACCACCTCTGGAAAATTGAGCCTCAGGGTGGGCAGATACATGGTATTGAGCACCGTGCCTATTATGGCGTCCTCCTTGGGTGGTCTGCCCGTTATGGTGGTAAGGTACATGGGTTTTCTTCTGTGGGTTATGGCCTTTATCCTGAGGAGGGGAAACTCCTCCACCGCATTGTAGTAGCCCGTATGGTCTGCAAAGGGTCCCTCAGGGGCGGTCTCTCCAGGGTGTATTTCTGCCTCGATCACTATCTCTGCTGTTGCGGGAACCCTGAGGGGGATGGTCCTGCACTCTGTAAGTTCCACCGCCTTTTTTCTGAGTATGCCTGCAAAGAGAAACTCATCCACATCCTCTGGCAGGGGGGTTACCGCTGATATGGTGAGTGCGGGCTCACACCCTATGGCAACAGCCACTGGCATGGGCTTATTAAGGGACATCCACTGCCTCCAGTGGCCAGCCCCACCCCTCTGGGGTAGCCACCTTACAATGGCTGTGTTTCTGCCCACAGGCTGTATCCTGTAGACACCCACATTGTATCTGTCATCTGGTGACTTGGTTATAACCAGTGGCCAGGTTATAAGCGGGCCTGCATCCCCTGGCCAGCACTTTATTATGGGCAGGGCTGAAAGGTCCACCTCATCACCCTCTTTTACCACCTGCTGGCACGGTGCAGACCAGCTCAACTGCGGTGTTGAAAAAAGCAACGAGCCTATAACAGGCACCTTCTTTACGGCATCCCACAGCCCTTCAGGCGGGCGTGGCCTCTGCAGAAAGGCAAGAAGCTCGCCTATCTTTAAAAGCTCTTCTTCCTTTACCCCCAGACCCAGGGCAACACGCTCCCGTGTGCCGTAAAGGTTCGCAACAACAGGCATCTGATAGCCACGCACATTCTCAAATATAACCGCTGGCCCACCTGTTCTGACAAGCCTGTCCATGATTTCAGCCATCTCAAGCTCAGGGTCCACCTCTGTCTTTACCCTTTTAAGTAGACCCCTTGCCTCAAGAACCCTTAAGAACTCCCTCATGTCCCTGTATGCCACGGTGTGTTCTCCTTTCAGAGGTTGAGGTCTGCTATTATGGAAAGCAGTATGAGCCCGCCAACCCACACATTGTCAAGAAAACCACGAAAGGCCACCTCTGGAAGACCTGCCCGCCTTCTCACCCTCCACACTATAAGAAGTGAGAGAATAAAGGCAATGGCAATACCCGTGTAATAGAGTGTGCCGAGTCCTGTAATGTATCCCAGGATACACAGAAAGAGAAACATAAACACATAGGATACGGTAACCGCTCCGTACACCTTGGGGCCAAAGAATATGGCGGTTGACTTCACCCCAACCCTCACATCGTCCTTTATGTCCATGAGTGCGTAGAGTGTATCGTATGCGACAGACCACATTATGTTTGCCATGAATATAAGAAGAGGTGGCAGTTCCACAGTGCCCCTTACAGCTGTCCATGCCATGACAGCCCCCCAGCCAAAGGCCATACCGAGGAAGACCTGTGGAAAGTGGCTTACCCGTTTTACCAGTGGATAGGTGCTTGCAAGAAGGAGGGCAACCACTGAAAGTGCTATGGTGAAGGTATTCAGCATGAGTACAAGTCCGAAGGCAAGAAGAGAGAGCACCACGAACACTGCCAGGGCTTCCCTTACGGTGAGTCTTCCATCTGCGAGCGGGCGGGTTCTGGTTCGCTCCACCTGGCTGTCGAATCTTCTGTCAGCTATGTCGTTTATTACACAGCCTGCACTTCTTGTAAGGAATGCTCCGAGGATGAATATAACAAGAAGCCCTGGCTCTGGTCTTCCATCTGACACTATAAAGAGAGACCACAGTGTGGGCAGAAGCAGAAGGGCTGTGCCATATTGTTTCTGCAGTCTGATAAGGTCTGCAACTGCCAGAAGCTTCGAGCCTGCAATCGTCTGATTGAGCCCGTTCATCTCCGTCTATTTCCTAAGTTCCACAAGCTCGGGGCTGAAGACCTCTGCAACAGCCCCGTTTACAAGCCACCTGCCCTCTCCATCTCTGCGGGAGAAACGATACCGCCTTGCAACAGGTGTGCCCTCTTTTACAGGAAATCCGAATTTTTTATTATCCTTTATTTCGGTGGCTATTTCAAGCGCCTCTTTGTTGAAGGGAATATTCTCTTCAACGAAGACCCTGCCCATGGGTTTTCTTGCATCTTTGAGGATTGCTATGAGTCTCTTCTCTGTGTGCTCCGTGGAGAACACACTTACCGCATAGACCAGCCTCTTTCCCCCTGCACGAAGCCAGACCTCTCTTTCAAACCCCCTGCAGTAAGGTGGTATGCCCATATAGGAGGAGAGCTCGGGCTCGATGGTACAGAAACCCACCCTTTTAAGTTCCACCTCCACATCCACACCATAGACTGCCTCAAGCTCGCATGTGAGGGATCTGGTGGAGAGTATAAGGGACTTTACAGCAGGGGAGAGTAGCCCTGCAGTGTCTGTGCACCGCCACCTTTCGGCATCCACCCAGGAGTGTGCAATCTGTCTCATCTAAATGGAAATATCACACAATACCCCTCGGGTCAACGGCAGAGTATGAGCAGGGCGAAGTCAGCTACTCTTTGACTTTTCCTTTGTCTCCACAGCCTTCAGAAACGCATCAATGCTGAACTTTACAGCCCCCACTATTGAGGGCGAGCCCTTCTGCAACACCTTAAGGAGCTTTCCCACATAGATGAGCTCATCTGGCGTCATCTGCGATATATCGGTTCCCTTGAGTTCAGCGGAGTATGAAGCAGGCTCCTCTCTTGCGGTGGCAACCCCCCCTGCCTTCTCCTCAATGCGCATGCCTCCCTTGCCCGTAAGAAGCCAGTCCACCGAAAGGCCGTACATGAAGGCAAACTTGAGCACAAGGTTCGGGGGCATCTTGCCTCTCTTCTTGTAGTTGGAGAGGGCCTGAGGTGTCACGCCAAGCACCTTTGCCACAGCAGACTCGTTTTTAAGCCCTGTGGATTCCATCATCCGCTTGACTATCTGTGAGTATGAGGTATCCATATCAAGCCTTCCTGTTTTTCAAAACAAATAATACGGTTATACCTTTTAAAATCTATTCAAGAGATGTGTGTTTTCCCACATTGCATATAGATACAAAAACAGCCTCAAACCTGATGGAGGCTCTGCTGGTCACTCCAATAAAGAACAGAAGATGTGTTTCTACAACTTGAAGAATACAGTAGATATTGAATTGTCTCTAAAAGGAGGCCCTGTCTCTTTCCCTGAATTATAGAACCTTACTTATCCCCTGTCAACCAGATTTCACAATATGTTTTTAACATGTCTCAGTCTGTTTCAAAATACTTATGGAGGATGCAATAAGCCGGATTCTGTATCGCCGTGTTTGGCGATGGTGGTCATTCATCTTGGGCCGATGTTGCCACCGGCCTCAAGCGGCCTACCCGTTCCGCCACTTCCCTTTCGGGGAAGATAAGGACGGGCCATCCTTAAGGCGGAACCTATTTGGCCTTGCACCGGGAGGGGGGTTGCCAAGCCCTGATGGTCACCCATCAGGCTGGTGGGCTCTTACCCCACCGTTTCACCCTTACCGGTGGATGAGCCACCGGCGGTCTGTTTTCTGTGGCCCTTTCCCTGGGGTCGCCCCCGGTCGGTGTTACCGACCTCCCTGCCCTGTGGTGTCCGGACTTTCCTCTGCCATCCCTCAAATGGGATGACAGCGACCACCTTGCATCCTCCATTAATCCCGATGATATATTCCCATGTATCCTTTTATTATATTCCATCTATGGCTTCGTTTGCAAGCTCATCCGCAAGGGTGTTCCTGGCCCTACTTATGTGGGTTATGCGAAAAGAGCAGAACCCCTCTATAAGGCATCTTGCCCTCTCATAAAGGAGTCTCAGCGCAGGTGACCTTACCCCGTACTCGCCATTTATCTGTCTTACAAGAAGCTCTGAATCGGAGAAGACCTCAACCCTGGTCTTTCCCATCGAGCGGGCAAGCCTGAGTGCCTCTATGAGGGCCGTGTACTCTGCAACATTGTTCGTTGCGGTGCCTATGTTCTTTTTTACCTTCTTAAGGATTCTGCCCTTACTGTCCATGACCACTATGCCCACCCCTGCAGGCCCGGGGTTACCCCTTGAGGCTCCATCCACATATATGCTCAGAGGTTCGTCCCCTTCAGGAAGGTGCTGGAGTATGTGCTCTATAATACTGCGTGCATCCCTCCGGGTAAGGCCAAGCCTGTGGCAGACACTCTCGATGTCAAGGCTTCTGAGAAGCTCTTTGAGGAATTGCCTTGCTACAGGAGTTTTAACATTGTGGTGTGTCATCAGGTGGCAGAGGTCTGGTTATTGCCCTCGAAGTAGAGTATCCTGTGGCAGTGGGGACATGTTATGAGCTCCTCAGAGCCCTTCCTCAGCTGGTTGTAGACCTGCGGTGGTATCTGTATGAAACAGCCAAGACATGTCTCGTTCTTAACCCCTATTATGCCTATACCGCCACGCCTTTCCCTTATCATCTCGTACCTTCTAACAACCAGGGGGTTGAGCTTTTCCGCAAGACTCTGTCTTTTTGCCCTTATCTCTTCTGTCTGTCTGCGCCATACCGCTGTCTTCTCCTCAAGTTCCTGCCTCAGGCTTTCCACCCCCCTGTTTTTTTCATCCACCGCCTGTCTTTTCTTTTCCAGCTCCTCTTCTTTTCTTGCTATCTTCTCCTCAAAGGAGGTTATCTCTATATCGAGCAGTTTTACCGCCTTTTCTGCGTTTTCTATCTCCTTGAGAAGTGCCTTGTACTGCTTTTCGTTCTTTACCTCGTTAAGCCTTTTCTGGTCTTTCTGTATGCGGGCCCTGTTTTCCTGCAGACGGCCTTCCCTTTCTCGCTTCTCCTCTCTGAGTTCCTTTAAATCCTCCTCAAGCCTCTGTGCGAATGTGGCAAACCTTTCTGCATCCCTTGTTGCCTCATCTATCTTTCTTCGTAACTCCTCTTCCTCCTTCTCGATGGTCAGCAGTTTTAAGTCCAGCTCCTGAATCTCCTTAAGGATTTCCAGCACAGCGGATGCCAACTATCACCTCCTGAAATTAATTAAAGGGATCTGAAAACATCCCTTCTGGCCTGAAAATACACTATGGTGGGCCCACCTGGACTCGAACCAGGGACCAACCGGTTATGAGCCGGTTGCTCTTCCAACTGAGCTATGGGCCCTGACCTGTAAGACATAGAATAAACCTATTTTAAGCAACAAGTGCTTCTTTGTCAAGATGGGCCAGGGGATTTTTAACCACACCCAAAGTACCTTGACAAACTACCTAAAAGGATATTAAATGGTTTTTGTATCCACAGAGGCTTAAGGAATGGAGAAAAAAACAGAAACCATCCCAAAGAAAAAGGTAAGACAGAGATATTTTGTTGCCCGTGAACTGCAGTTTTCCATAGCCCTGCTCGTCATAATAGCCCTCCTTGGCGGGATATTCCTGCAGTCAGTATCAGTTGCCCTATCAAGCTATCTCAAGCTCAAGACCCCAACGGTTGGCATATTCCTTGCCATAGGTTACATCATAATAGTTACGATTCTTTCAATAGTGTTCACCCACAGGCTGGTGGGCCCCTTCAAACGGCTTGAGTACGAGATGAAGCTCATAAAAGACGGTGAGCTCAGCCAGCGCCTGTACATAAGAAGCAAGGATGACCTGCATGTGAGAAACTTCGTCCAGCATGTAAACGACCTTATAGCTGAATTCGAGGAGATGAGCAAGGCCTACAGCAAACTCAACAGCCTTGTATCCACCACACTGGCTGAAATAATGGAGGAACTCTCGAAAGAGGAGTTCGACAGGGAAAAACTCCTTAAAAGGCTCTCTGCCCTGCAGAAGGAAATCCACAAATACAGGGAAAAATGGTAACGGGAAGGGTCTACAGAAGGTTTGGCCTTATCTTTGTGGTTGTTGTCGTATCGTTTCTTCTCTACAGGCTCTCCATCCACAGACCCGTTCCCCACGGGGTTGATAACCCTGCTGAAGGCCGTGTAAAATGGGTGGTGGATGGGGACACCATAATACTGGAAGATGGCAGAAAGGTAAGATACGCTGGCATAGACACCCCTTAACAGGGGGAGCCCTTCTACCGCAGGGCAACAAAGAGGAACATATCCCTCGTAAAGGGCAAGAGGGTAACCCTTGTTATCTGCAGGGAAAAGCCCTTTGACAGATACGGCAGGCTTCTTGCCTGGGTGTATGTCAATGGGGTGGATGTAAGTGCGGTGCTTCTCAAAGAGGGGCTTGCAAGGGTCTTTACAGCTCCACCCTGCGGAACAAAAAAACTCAAAGAATACAGGGAATACGAAAACATGGCGAGAAAGAAAAAACTGGGTATATGGAAAAAACACAGGGGGTAGGCAGGATGAAAAAGAAGATAATAAAGATAGGGGAGGGCAAGGAGGCGGTCATAATACCGGAGGAGTTTCTGCGTGAACTCGAGCTCATACCTGGCTCAGAGGTGGAGGTAATCCTGGACAGGGAGAAAAAACACATAATAATAAAGCCCCTTTCAGGAGACCCCTTTATAGAGCACTTCAAGGACTCAATGGAGTCCATGGCGTAGGGCTAAAAGCCCACATAATAGAGCCCTATTCCTGCAGACCACACAACCGTGGAGATGGTATCCCTTATGGGTATGTGGTTTGTTCCCACAAGACTTCCGTTCACATAGGTTCTCTGTATCTGGTAGCCATCTGCCTCCACATCCATGTAGTCACCCTCAACGAATATTCCCAGCTCATCGGTAAGGGCCCAGCGTGTGTTAAGCCGTACCATGTAGGCACTGCCAGAGCACTCACAGGTGCTTATCCTGTCCAGGTTGTATGTGGCGGTATCTGAGTCAGGATACAGATGAATATCCCTGTCATCTATGGAGACCCAGTCCGAATACAGAAAATTAAGATTTGCATTGAAGCCCTTTCTGTGGGAAAACTCTAAATTGAAGCCCACATAGGGTATGGAGTGTTCTGCCCTGTACTCAAGCACCCTGGCATACACACAGCTTACGGGCACACCCCAGTATGTTCCCCAGC
>JALUQR010000178.1 GCA_027017505.1 bacterium | reverse complement strand
GGGGTTTCACTGATATACTCAAAATGCACTATTGAAATTTTTAATGAAAGGAGGCTGGTACTATGGCAGTATTCAGAAAGATTTTGATTCCCTTCGATGGCTCAGAGCCAAGCAAAAGGGCCGCAGAAAAGGCCTTCGAGCTCGCAGTAGACCAGGGAGCAGAGGTCTACGGAATAAAGGTTATAAGCTTCATAGGTGAGCTTATAACCCCCTCAGATAGCCTGTGGACAACCATCGAGGCAGACCTCAGAGAAAAGGCAAGAAGTATCCTGTCAGAGCTCGAGTCAATGGCTGAAAGCAAGGGCATAAAGATAACCACCACAGTGAGAGAGGGCTCCGCAGAATCAGAGGTCATCAATTATGCCAAGGAAATAGGGGCAGACCTTATAGTCATGAGCACAGGGGGAAAGGGTGGAATGGGCAAATACCTGGGAAAAACCGCAGACAGGGTTATGAGAGAGGCACCTTGCCCCGTTATGGTGATTAAATAGCCCACTTTTTCATACCCCCCACAGGGAGCCACATCCTGAAAAAAAGGATTGTGGCTCTTTATTTCACCCTTCAGAGGATCTCCTTAAAGTTATCTGAGATTAAATCCGATAAAAATGTAAAAAGTGTGGTATAATAAAACTGTGGTGGTGCCTTATGAAAAGATTTGTAAAATATCTTTTTGCAGGCATCATGGGTGGAATCGCAGGGCTATTTCTGGGCACCCTTATAGGAGGCGTGCTCGTGGAAAACAGCTCCATATATGCGGGCAGTGAGGGTTCAAAACTCTACTACAACCTTTCTGCATCCACAGGCTATGAATGGATAGTAGTGGTTGTGGTGCTCATTATATTCGCTGTATTTCACACCATGATGATACACCAGGAAGACCTGCCAAGAAGGTAAACTTCCTCTCAAGGGACAGGGACAAAAAAGGGAAAAAACAGTCCCCCCTCTGTTGCATACCGGTATATATTTTATCTACCATAATAGGGGTGCAACAGAGATAAAAAAGAGGAGAGGACACATACAGTGGTCCTCCCCTCCTGTTTTTTCGGTGATATTAGTGTTTTCCGGGGAATCCGCCCTTTCCTGTAAATGCCATGTAGAGGGAGTATATGCTTATCCCTATTGCTATGAGCATCTCTATGTACAGGAAGAGGACTCCCCATTTATACCACGGTTCATACTGTATGTCATCTCTTCTTCCTATGCTACCTCCACCCATATCTCACACCTCCTTAAGTTTTAGTCCTTTGACTCTTCAAAACTCACATGAGCCCTTTCACCGAGCCAGAACTCCTTCGAGCCTATACCATGGTCTTCTGGGTGCACATCCCAGTGCATTGCCCATGCGTAGAAGAGCATGAAGGGTATGAACATGAATATTGCCACATAGGCATAACCCATGTGGATGTTCGCTGAGTAACCATATATGAGAGGATAAACCACACCACCTGCACAGGATATACCACCTATGAAGCCAGTGGCTGTGCCAGGCCTTTCACGGAACATAAGTGGCACTATGGCGAAGGTTCCACCAGTGCCGAAGCTCACGCACACACCAAACACTGCCAGAATCAGCACCGAGAGAACCACATTGTTCGACAGACCAGCAACTGTCAGAAGGATGAGTGTGGTGGTTATTGAGAGCAGGGCGAACATCAACCAGTGCACCCTGGGTGAGTACGGTAGCGCCTTACTTATTATGGGGAAGGGCATCCAGCCCTTTCTCTGCCACAGGTCTGACATGTATCCCGAGAAGGGCCTGAACAGACTTGCGTTAAAGCTCTGAACCGCTGCAAATGTACCTGCTGCTATCTGCACATCCTGTATGGTCTCAAAACCGAGCTCCTTGATTGCATCAGCAAAGCCCCTTGCATAGTAGCCAGGCAGCCATGCGTTCATTCCTATCTCAAGACCGAAGCTCATGGCGTATGCAAGCATAAGTGCTATGGCTGCAAACCTGGTCCACACAAAGGCGGTGTCTCTAAGCGTTGCGGTCTTCCTTGCCATCTCAGCCCTCTCTGCACTCTTTGCAGGAACACCCCTTATGAGCATCCACGCAGCTATTATAAGGGCCACTATACCGAGATGGAAGAACGCGGTTGAGTAGTCAGTGCCATATATCCTCGGCAGAAGCAGTGCACCGGTGCCAGCACCAGCGTTACCAGTGCCTGCATAAAGACCCTCTGCTGCGCCCATCTCCTCTTCCTCAAACCACTGGGCAACATGCTGGATTCCCACCACGAAGGATATTCCAGCAGCAGCAACTATGGCACGCTCAATAAAGAGGGTCTTGTAATCTGTCGCATAGGACGATGCTATGCTCATCAGTCCAGTAACCACAAGGATTATGGTGAATGCATATGGTGCCCCTATCTTGTCAGCAAGATAGCCCGCAACAGGCCTGAGTATGGGTGCACTCCAGAGAGCAGAACTCGCAAGTATTCCCATCTGGGCAACCGTGAGGTTGAACTTCTGAGCTATTGAGGGGCTGAATGCTGCGGTTGCAAACCACATAAGAAAGCACCAGAAAAATGCAACTGCGGCAATTATTAACTGCTCTACCTTATGGGTCCTTATGTTTCTCATATTAATCCTCCTTTACCTCAGGCTATGTTTTTTTCAGTTCCACAACCAGTGCTTTATCCTTACAGCATAGCCCATTTGTATTTGTTTTTAGTATTCCATTGAAGAGTGCTGTACAACCCGTCCCTGACAGGCTCTAACCTGCCGAAAAGGTTTA
>JALUQR010000177.1 GCA_027017505.1 bacterium | reverse complement strand
GAAAAGGAGAGCCTTTACAAGGGAAGGTTAGAGGAGATGCCCGTGGGCGTTATAGAAAAGCCCGAGACAGACGAAGAGGAGTTCTGAAAGACCCCTCTCTTTTAGAGTCTCCCCTCATGCCCATGAACAGAGCCCGCCATGTGTATCTGCCTGTGGTGATGGCTGTGTCTGGCCTGCTTCTTTTCGGTGTGTTCAGGGGTCTCCACCACCAGGAGTCCTTCACATACAGCCGTGTCCTTATGGGAACGGTGGTGGAGATAACCTTAAGAGAAGACTCTCCCGAGCTTGCAGATACTGCCTTCAGGGAAATGGAAAGGTTAACCGCACTTTTTTCAACCTACAGGGAAGATAGCGAGCTTTCCCGTATAAACTCCACGGCAGGCAGACCCGTTAAGGTATCCCCTGAGGTTGCAGAGCTTGTGGGGCTTGCCCTTAAGGTGTGCAGGCTCACAGACGGTGCATTTGACCCCACTGTGGGAAGTGTTGTAAGGTTCTGGAACTTCGGCCCGGGCGGACGCATTCCCCCAGAGGATGAGCTTAAAAAGGCACTCTCCTCTGTTGGATGCCAGAACATAGTGCTTGATAGAGATAGCGGAAGGGTGACACTTTCCAGAAAGGGGGTAAGCCTTGACCCAGGTGGTATAGCCAAGGGCTACATAGTTGACAGGGCACTTGAAGTGCTTAAAAAAAGGGGTGTGAGGTGGGTCATAATAAACGCAGGTGGAGATGTGGCATTCTACAGTGCCAGCCCGTCTGAAAGGTTCAGGATAGGCATAAGACACCCTGACATAGAGGGCAGGCTTCTGGGCATTCTTGTGGTAAAGAGCGGGGCTGTTGCAACATCTGGGGATTATGAAAGATACTTTATAAGAGATGGCGTAAGGTATCACCACATCATTGACCCCCGCACAGGTCTTCCTGCCCGAGGGTTGCGCAGTGTTACCATTGTATCAGGGAAGGCCTACCTTGCGGATGCCCTTGCAACAGCTGTGTTTGTTATGGGAAAAGAAAGGGGACTTAAGCTGGTGGAGGATTTAGACGGGGTTGAGGCTGTTGTTGTGGATGAGGACATGAGGATATACACCTCAAGCGGGCTTAAGGATGCGTTCACACCTGTTGAGGAATGAGTTATCTTTTTTTGAGCAGGCTTTTCTGGTAGCGTTCCACCGCCATGTTGTGCTCGCGCAGGGTTCTTGAGAAGTGGTGTGTTCCGTCGTTTTTGGATACAAAGTAGAGGTAATCTGCGGGTGAGGGATTGAGGGCTGCGTGTATGGCTGTTCTGCCAGGGTTTGCTATGGGGCCTGGTGGAAGCCCGTAGATGAGATAGGTGTTGTAGGGTGTCCAGGTCTTGAGGTGTTTTCTTGTAAGGTTGCCATCGAAGTCTGGTATGCCGTATATGACCGTTGGGTCACTTTCAAGCCTGTAGCCCTTTTTAAGGCGGTTGTGGAAGACCGCTGATATATCGCGCATCTCCTCGCGAGAGCCTGCCTCCTTTTCTATTATGGACGCAAGGGTTATGACCTCTTTTGTGGTCATGCCCCTGCGACGGGCAAGCTCACGGAACTCGGTATTGTATATGTGTTTGAACCTTTCGGTCATCTTTTTTATTATGTCCTCCACACCCATGTTCTTTGTGAACCTGTAGGTATCCGGGAAGAGGTAGCCCTCAAGGGTCGGGCCTGGTAGCCCCAGGCTACGGGCGAACTCTCTATCCATGGCCTTCTCTATGAATTCTTTTTCGTCCACGAGGCCTTTTCTTGCAAGTGTTCTGGCAATCTCCTTTATGCTGTAGCCCTCTGGAAAGGTTACCACATACTCCTTTACCCTGCCCTTTACGAGTATATCTAGCACCTGGTAGGCAGACATGGAGGGGCTCAGCTCATACTCGCCTGCCTTTACAGACCTGTATGAGCCTGTAAGCCAGGCGAGCATATCAAGCCCGCTTTCGTCCTTTATTATGCCATTTTTTATGAGTATGTTTGTTACCACCCTGAAGCTTGCACCCTGGGGTATCTGAACAATACGGGTGGTGGTATCGTTAGAGGCAGGAACAAAACACAGGCTGTATATGTGGACTGTAACAACGAGCAGTATTCCAAGCCCGGTGAGTGTTATGAGTTCCCTGCGATTCATCCTTTACTATATGTGTTTGTGCCTTTGAGAGTCCAGATAACCCTGGAGTATGTATGTTGCGGAGAGTTTGTCCACAACCATCTTGCGTTTTTTCCTTCGCACATCACCCTCTATGAGGGTGCGAGTTACGGCAGAGGTGGAAAACCTCTCATCCCATGTAACCACTGTAAGGGAGAGTGCCTTCTGCAGGGTCTCTGCAAATTCTTTAACCTCCAGGGCGTCTCTGCCACAGGTGCCATCCATCCTTATGGGAAGCCCTATGACTATGGTGTTCACATCGTATTTCTGGACGAACTCCTTTATCTTTTCTGTGAGCCTTTTCCTGCCAGTTCGCTCTATGAGGGCAAGTGGCTGTGCGGTAATGCCCAGTGTGTCGCTTACCGCCACACCTATGCGTTTTCTGCCCATGTCAAGACCGAGCACCCTCATGTAGGTAAGTATAACCCTTATTTTTGTTTACTTCAACAGGGAAGGGGTTGAAATTTTTCTTGACAAAATCCTTTTTGAGGAATATAGTTACCACATTGGGTGGTATAAAGTGGTATAAAGTGGTATGAACGCATGAGAAGGTGGTTTAGAAGGGAAGGTTTGCGGTGTTCAGAGGCAGGTTTGAGC
>JALUQR010000176.1 GCA_027017505.1 bacterium | reverse complement strand
CTGCAGGCGGTGCATATATCCACCATCTCTATATCCTTCAGGCCCTCTCTTTCAAGAAGCCAACGGTTTATGAGCCTGAGGTCAAGCGAGCCCCTTCGGTGCTCAATGCCAGGTGCCTCGGGAAAGGCGTTTTTGAACTCTCTTAGAAGTGTGTGGTCCACCGTGTAACAGCACCCACCTATGGCAGGCCCTATTGCACAGACGAGAGTATCTGGGTTTACACCGTAGAGGGACCTCATAACACTTACAGTCTTCTGCACTATTCTTTTAAGTGTTCCCCGCCAGCCCGCATGTATTATACTTACCACACCACCTTCAGGGTCAGCCACTATAAGTGGCACGCAGTCTGCTGTGAGCACACAGAGGGCAACACCCCGCAGGCCCGTTACAAGGGCATCTGCAGAGTATCTGCCCACACCACACATGCTTCTACGCCTTATGTGCACCACCGTGTTGCCATGGGTCTGGTTTGCTATAACAAGCCACCTTACTGAAAAGCCAAGCCTTTCTGCTATTATACGAAGGTTTGCCTCTATGTTCTCAGGGCTGTCACCCACCCTGTGGCTCACATTGAGTGTGTCAAAGGGTGGTGGGCTTACACCACCTGTTCTTCCCAGAAAGGCATGCACGATGTTAGCCCGTGCGGAGAGGTTTTCTGCCTCTATGAGTGTTATATCCTTCATGGTCTTTGAGTATCTCAAGAAGTGTTTTCATATCCTCTGGATAGTCTGCGCTGAACTCCATGTATCTTTCATCCTCGGGGTGAGGTATGCCCAGGGTTTTTGCATGCAGAAGCTGTCCCTTTATGCGAGATAGGGCCTCTTTTATCTTCTGCGGTAGTGAAGCAGGTGGGGTGCGTTTTCCGTAGACAGGGTCTCCCACCACGGGATGTCCCTTAAGTTTCATATGCACCCTTATCTGATGTGTTCTGCCCGTAACAGGCCTCAGCTCCACGAGGGTGAACCAGCCAAGCCTTCTTATAACGCGAAACTCTGTTATGGCGCTTCGTGGCCTTGTGGTGCGTGGGGAGAACTTCTTTCTATCCTTTATGTCCCTGCCCAGGGGTTTATCTATTGTGCCCCTTTCTTCTTCCATAACACCCCAGACTATGGCATGGTATATCTTGACAGGTCTGTGGGCCTTGAAGGCGTCAACGAGTCTTCTGTAGGCTGTATCTGTCTTTGCAACCACCATGACCCCTGATGTATCCTTATCAAGCCTGTGCACTATACCCGGTCTCAATGTGCCACCCTCTTTTGATAGCTCTGTACGATACAGAAGGGCATTAACCAGTGTGCCACTGGTTCTGCCCGCACCTGGATGTACCACAAGCCCGCGGGGTTTGTTCACCACTATGATGTGCTGGTCCTCGTAAAGAATCTCCACATCTATGGGCTGGGCTGTTACAGCGGGCTCTGGCCTTTCGGGCACATGGATGGTTATTGTCTCACCAGGTCTTACCCTGTGGGCTACCTTTGCAGGATTGCCATCCACAAGAACGAGCCTGTTTTCTATAAGCTCCTTCAGAAAGGTTCTGCTCAGCCCTGGCAACCTCTCGCGCAGATACACATCAAGCCTTCTGGAGGAGTCCTCTTTTTTAACGATAAAACTGTAGTCTTTTCCCATGGAAAGATACCAGGGCTGTGGCAGGTTACCAGATTTTGCTCTCTATGTTGCCACTCTTTTTGATGAGAATGTCCACCAGTGCGCGGTTGTAGAAGTTGGTTGTGGCCACAAGCTGGGGGTCTACTCTGCTTTTGTAGAGTTTCTCGCCCTCTCTTATCTCCTCTTCGAGAAGGTCGAACACATTGTCGTTCTTTATGCCCTCTTCAATCTTCTCCTTGTTGTAGAGCACAATATCATACACTATGGTTCTTGCAAGTCTTGCAGCTGCCTCTGGTGTGGTTATAAGCTTCATTTTGCCTCCCCGCTCTCAAGCTCTTTTACGAGTATTTCTGCACTGAGTTCCGCATTCTCCCTTACAAGCTGTTCCACCCTGTCTGCGTTGCGTTCCTGAAATGCCTTTATGATTTCCTCATGCTGTTTGAGCGAGTTCTGCATCCTTCCAGGCACAGACAGTGCGGTAATCCTCATCCTTTCGAACTGCTGAACCAGCTGGCGGGCAAGCTGGCAGAGTTTTTCATTGCCACATGCCTTGAGAAATGTCTCGTGAAACTGGTTGTCCAGCCTGTAGAACCCCTTTATGTCGTTTCTTGCAACACATCTTCTCATCTGTTCGTTAAGGCTCTTAAGCCTCTTTATGTGTTTTTCTGTGAACTTCTCGCATGCAAGCCTTGCAGCGTATCCCTCAAGGAGGCTCTTTATGGCATAGAAGTCCTTCACATCCTTCGATGTTATGGGGCTTACCACCGCACCCTTGCGGGGAATAACGGTTATAAACCCCTCGGACTCGAGCTGACGGAAGGCCTCCCTTATGGGAGTTCTGCTTATGCCAAGACTACGGGCTATCTCTGGCTCGGGAACCCTCTCGCCAGGCTTAAGTTTTCCACTTATAATGGAATCCTTGATGAACTCCACTATCCTCTCTCTAAGGGTGAGAGGCTTTTCCAGAGAAGAATCGAGCAGTTTAATCTTTTCCATAGTCTAAATATACTGTATACAATGGAAAAAATCAAGGTAATTGACGCATCCCGCAGAAATAGGTATAGAGATACTTACCACCTGGAGGGCAAGGAGGATGAAACAAGGGATGTAAAAAGAGTTGAGGCTGTCTCTCTCATCCTGTATATCTTTAAGAGACTA
>JALUQR010000175.1 GCA_027017505.1 bacterium | reverse complement strand
GTGTGGCACTGACCTTGAGGGTTTTGAGCATCTCCTGTGTGGTCCATACAGGCGGGTCAGCAGGAGAGAAGATATACTCCACTATTGCCTTTATACCCCTCGGGTCTATAAGCCCGCCGAAAGATGGCATGTTCGTCGCGGGAAGCCCCTGGTTTATAATCCTCTCCACACGGGGCTTTCCGTATTTGCCGAGGGTAAAGGGTATCAACGGCGGGGCAGAACTGCCATATCTGTCAGCACCGTGACAGCTGGCACAGTACTTCAAATATAGAGCTCTGCCCGCCCCTGTATCAGCTTGAGGGATGGTCCAAAAAAGAGCGAGAATTAAAAGTGTAAAAACAAGGATAAAAGTGCTACATAAAATACCTGATACGCTCCTTTTTGAACTCCCTCCTGGTGTAAAGGAGCTGGCAATCATTGATGCCCGTCTCTTTTTTGATTTCCTCTACTACACCTTCTACATCCTCTACCTTTTTACCGTGTATCATTGCAAACACATTGTACTTCCATCCATTGCCATCTATGGTTCTCTCGTAACAGTGGGAAACGCCCCTGAAGGACGCTATAAAGCTACCCACCTCTTCCACCCGCTCTGGTGGCACATTCCACACACTCATGCCGTTTACCACAAACCCGGCCTTTCTGTGTCTCAGTATGACCGCAACCCTGCGCAGAACACCCCTGTGGTTGAACTCACGAAGCTTTTCAACAACCTCTTCCTCTTCCATGCCGAGTCTTTCTGCATAAATCAAGAATGGCCTGGAACATATCTGCATGTCCAGCTGGGTTATACGCACAACCTCTTTTTCCTCTTCTGTAAGGGGAACAAAACTGTGGCTTTTTCTTTCAACCTTCTCCTTTGCCCTTGCATCCTGTGCAGGGTCAAGCCTTACACCTATCTTGAATGTCTTTTTTGTACGAAGCACCACACAGTCCTCCACACCGTCCATTTCTGCAAGTCTTTCCACTTCTTTTTCAAGCATGGAGTCCTCCCCTGAGGCTACCGCAATGGTGAACCACAGGTTGAAGGGGTGCTCACGCTCGTAGTTGTGCGATACCCCTGGGTGAAGACTCACACGGAGTGCCACATCTTCCAGCCTCTCGGGATTTACCCTGAAGGCAACCAGTGCAGAGTCATAACCGAGCATCCTTGTATCGTATATGGGAGATATGCTCCTTATAAGACCTGTCTCTTTAAGGCGGGATAGGATGGTAAGAACCCTGCTTTCCTCACAGCCGAGCCTTTCGGCAAGCACCCTGAAGGGCTCCCTTTCGATGGGTATTCCTTCCTGGGCTTCCCTTACAACCCTTTCCTCAAGGGTTGTGTTCAAGGAGACAAGCATTTTAGCCTCTCTTTTTAAGGCTGTTCCATAATGTAACCTATTCCCTCATGGAAACTCTCTTGCCCTGTGTGGACTCTTTTTTCAAACCATTTAAGTCTTTCTCTGAACATCACCACCTTACCCACCACGAACACCGCGGGTGGTCTTACCTCTGGTGGGGTGGTGGCCACCTCTTCAAGTGTTGAGAGCACCACCCTCTGGGCATCTGTTGTGCCCTCTTCTATGAATGCAACTGGCTCTCCAGGAGGTCTGCCTGCCTGTATGAGCCTTTCTGCAATCTTCCTTCTTGAGGACACCGCCATAAGGAAGACCACCGTGTCTATTCCAGAAAGCGAGCCAAAGTCTATTGCGGACTCCTTTTTGAACTCTGCCTCCCTGCCCGTTACCACTGCAAAGCTCGATGACACACCCCTGTATGTAAGCGGTATACCCGCATATATGGGCACACCCACAGCGGAGGTTATGCCAGGTACCACCTCAAAGGGAATTCCCCTGGATGCAAGAAACATCGCCTCCTCACCACCCCTGCCAAACACAAAGGGGTCTCCACCCTTAAGCCTTACAACGGTGTAACCCTTTCTTGCATAGGAAAGAAGCAGTTTGTTTATGCTGTTCTGTGAGAGCGAGTGGTGGCCGTCTTCCTTTCCCGCATAGAGCAGAAGTGCGGAGGGCTTCACACAGGCAAGTATGTCCTTGCCCACAAGTCTGTCATAGATTACCACATCTGCACTGTGGAGAATCCTGAAAGCCTTGATGGTAAGCAGTTCAGGATCGCCAGGGCCTGCCCCCACAATGTAGACCCTGCCCGTCATTGTTAGCCCCCTCTCTTTCGTATGAAGCCATTTTAACTATAAAATAATTTTCTGAGAAAATAATATGACAATTATCAACATTTCTTAAAATTTTTTAATTTTTTCCAAGTAAGGGCTCTCCTTTGAGTCCCGTTATGTACTGGAAGGCCTCTTTCACGCCCTCTTTTTTGCCCGTAAGTGCAAGTGTTACCGCACCTTCTGAGCCACTCACCCCTCCTGATGCGACATGCACTGCCCTTACCCCCTTTGAGCCGAAGAGCACACTTACCGCGTCAAGCTCTGTGAGCACCTTTGCCCCCATAATGGGCATAAGCCCCACCCTCTCGCCTGTTGAGTGTTCTATTTTTTCTATTCCACACACAGGGACCGCATCCCTCACAGAGGGCACAAGTTTTTCAAGTCCAACTGGCACTATGAGGTTTGACCCCCTTGCCCTGAGCACTCCCAGGGCTGTCCCTATGGTGCCTCCATGGGGGTCTGCCATAAGAACCCCTACATTGCCCTCTGTGTCCACCGCGTTTGCACCCTTTATGTACACATCCCTGGCGGTAAACTCCTTTATCGCATCCTTTGGATGGATGTCCACTGGCTCACCCCTTTTAAGCACCACAGGGGGTATTCTTTCTTCGGGTCTGTTCACTTTGAGTTTGCCTCCTGCTACAAGACCCGCGGCAAAGCGTATCTTGTCTATCCTTTTTGAGAGCAACTCCTCAAGCACAAAGGCATTGGTGGTACCCCCTATGATTATTATCATTCCCTCCCTGAGTGCCAGCTTTACCTCTGGAAGTTCCCTTACAGCCCTTGCTATAAGCCTTTTGGACTCCGAAGGGGTGAGAACAACAAGGGCGGTGGCTTCATCTGTGGTGGCACTTCTGTAGAACATCTTTATCCACCTCCTCTGTTTTTATCCCTCTCTGAGGACTGCCCTTCCACCCAGTGCCTCACCGAGGCCCCTGAGGGTGAAGATAAAAAAGAGCACATCCTCTTCAAGCCTCTCAACATATCTGAGGTTTAACTGCCAGCACTGGTGCGAATACTCCAGCGAGTACTGCTTCTCTATGGATTCGTCTTCTATAAAGGAGTATCTCTCCCTGTAGCCAGCCATTACAGAAGGGGTGAGCCTCATCTTGAGGTCTGTCTCAAGATATTCCACCGAATCCCTCACAAAGCGATAGACCACAGATACACTGCCTCCCCTTGAGCCCCTGGCACTGAAGAGGGCATCGTAGGACTCAAACCTCTCATCGTACACATCGTAGGTTGCCCTTGAGGTGAGCGTGAGCCACCCTGATGGTGTGAATATTATCTCTGCATCCACATCTGAGAAGGGCCTTTTCCTTTCAGGGTCTATGCGGGAGTCTCCCCTGGCCTCCCTTATATTGTAGCTCTGTCCTATGTCCATATAGAGGTACCGCTGACTCTTCCATGTCCTGCTCGATATGCCTGTAAGTGTGGTGTTAATGGAGTATCTTATCTCGTTTTTCGGCTCTATGTTGTCTGTTCCGTCAAACTGTGGTAGCTCTGTCTGGGTGAGGGGTGGTATGTATGTGTAGGTGAGTTTTGGCCTTATGGTATGGCGCAGTCTGTCAACATCTTTACCCCCCGTGTGGAAGTATCTCACAAGGGTGGTTGTTGCATCTATGGATGCCTCGTATATGTACCTGCTGTAGTTGTTTCTGTCCATCTCTTCTGGTATGCGGTAGAGGGTGAACCTGGGTTTGAAAGAGGGGGTCAGCTCAAAGAGCCTCCAGGGGTTAAGGGGAAGGCTTATCCTGGGCATTATATCCAGGCGCTGTCCCCTTATGCCCTCCTTTCTTTCAAAGTTCACGAAGGAGGACTCAAGTGAGAGAAAAAGCGGTGTGTAGGGAATGGCCTTGGCAGAGGCGGTAAAGTTGACCTCGGGCAATTTCTGAAGCACTGTGGAATCGTCCTTGAGAAGCAGGTTATCGAAGAGCCTGAACTGTACCGTAAGGTTGTAGCGTTCCCAGCCCTTGCTCAAGGAGACATTGCTTTCAAGGCTTTCAAGGCTTCTCTCTTCAGAGTCCTTTGCAAAGTCTATGAAGTATTCATCGTCGCTTACAAGCCTTATGTCTGCCTTGATGGCGTATCCGTGGGGCAGAAGCTCTGTGTGTTTGAAGTCAAACTGCCAGCGGTTGTTTGTTGCAGAAAGTGGCCTTGAAAGGTTGTCCACATCACTGCGAAACTCTCTTACCCTGTCTATATCCTTCTCTTTGAAGTGGTAGACATAGAGGGTTCCGTAACTTCGGGCTGTTCTGTAGTATCTGTACTCAAGGCCCTTGCCCACACCCCTTCTTGTTTCCACATCGAGGTAGAATGTCGCATCCTGGCTTCTCGATATGGCCCAGAAAAAGGCATTGTTTATCCTGTAGCCCCGTAGCTCTGAGTAGCCGAACTCAGGGGTGAGAAACCCCGTCTGTCTTTTCCTCTTAACAGGCAGTGCCATAAAGGGTGTGTAGAGAACTGGCATACCCTTAACATAGAAGAGCATGTTGGTTGCGGTAAAAAACCCCTCCATACGGAAGCCTGCCCTTGACGCATAGAAGCTCCAGGCTGGCCTTTCGCCCTCGGGACAATCGCAGGTTGTAAATGTAACCCTTTTTCCATCAAAGAGGTCTTCACCCCTTTTTCGTATCATATCGCCCTGTATGTAAAGGTTTATATCCTTGAGGAAGAGTGTTCCCCTGTGTGCAACTGCTGTGTTGTCGTTCATGTTTATATCGAGCCTTTGGGCCCTGAGGTAATCGCCCTTTTTATCTGTAAGTCTCACCCTTCCTGTGGCCCTTGCCCATCCCTGCTCAAGATCCATCACCACAGTGTCTGCGGTAAGCACAGTGCCCTCCTGGGATATCACCACATTGCCCCTTGCGCTGTAAAGCCTGAGACTGCTGTCATAGGAGACCTGATTGCCCTCAACATGGAAGGGTCTGTCTTTTCTGAAGAGTTCTCCGCCAAGCTCTGCCAGTGCAGGCTTCACACAGAGAAGCACAAAAAAAATTAGATGCAGAACAATGGCTGTCCTGAATCTCATAATTCCCTTATGTATCCTTTCCTTTTAAGAAATCTCACTGCCTCTGCTACTGTGAACACAGAGCCTGTTATGCACACCGTATCATGTTTGTCTGCCATCTTAAGGGCCTCTGCAACCGCCTGCCACACCCTTTTTCTCACCACAGCCCTTCTGCGGTATCTTTCCACCGCCCGTTTCAGCCTTTCTGGCTCTTCGCTTCGCCAGTATACAGGCCTTGTGCATATAACTGTGTGGGCCACCTCTGAGAGGGCCTCCATTATGGCATCCACATCCTTATCCCTCATCATACCCGTAACCATGATACACCCATTGCGTCCTTCTCTTTTGAGTGCATCCACAAGTGCCCTGGCACCCTGCGGGTTATGGGCACAATCGAGTATAACAGCAGGCCTTGAGCCTATCAGCTGAAACCTTGCAGGCCAGCGTACCTTTCCGAGCCCCTCTGTTATGGCCTCCTTTGAGACTTCATAACCCATATCTCTCAGAAGCTCAACAACTTTTATGGCACATCCTGTGTTTTTAAGCTGAAACCCTCCTTTAAGGGCAGGTCTTATGCCATCTATGGTGTTTTCTCCCCTGTAGAGAAGCCTTCCAGCTGATTCCTCAACGACAAAGTCCCTTCCGTAGCTGTAGAGTGTGGCCCTTCTTGCCCTTGATACCCTCTCTATAACCTCCATTGCCCTTCTGTTATCCACCGCTGTTACGACCCTCACACCCCTCTTTATTATGCCTGCCTTCTGGAAGGCTATCTTCTCGATGGTGTCACCCAGATACTCTGTGTGGTCGAGCCCCACGGTGGTTATAACAGCGACAAGCGGGGTGAGCACATTTGTCGCATCGTATCTGCCACCCATGCCCACCTCCACCACCGCGATACGGGCTCTCTTTGTCCTGAAGTATTCAAAGGCAAGGGCTGTGGAGAACTCAAAGAATGTGGGCGGGCAATCCTTCATCTCCTTTTCCACAAGCTCTTTAATCCTCCAGATAAGGCTGGCAAGCTCCTTGCTGTCTATCTCTGAGCCTGCAACAGAGATTCTCTCGTTAAACCTCAGGATGTGTGGAGATGTGTAGAGGGCTGTCCTGTAGCCTGCCTCCTCGAGTATGGCCGAGAGCATCCTGGCGGTGGAACCCTTACCATTTGTTCCTGCCACCAGTACGGAGGGGTACTGCCTGTGTGGATTGCCGAGAAGACCCAGAAGCCTTTTTATCCTCTCAAGTCCTGGTTTTATGCCACCCTTTTCAAGCCCGTAGAGGTAGCTGATGGCATCCTTAAGGGAAGGCATACCCTGTGTTTAATCTGTAAGGAGTTCTATGAGTTTTGCGATGGTCTGGCGCATCTTCTTTCTTTCCACTATCATGTCTATCATTCCGTGCTCGAGCAGGTATTCTGCCCTCTGGAAGCCCTCGGGCAGTTTCTGTCTTATGGTTTCTTCTATGACCCTGGGGCCTGCAAACCCTATGAGTGCACGGGGCTCTGCTATTATCACATCTGCAAGGGTTGCAAAACTTGCGGTAACACCACCTGTTGTTGGGTCTGTGAGCACGGATATGAAGGGCACAGCCCTTCTTCTGAGTCTTTCTATTGCGGAGCTTGTCTTTGCCATCTGCATGAGAGAGAGTATTCCCTCCTGCATCCTTGCTCCACCAGAGGATGCAAAAATCACAACTGGCACTGCCTCTTCCATGGCCTTCTCGAAAAGCCGTGTTATCTTCTCACCCACAACAGAGCCCATGCTTCCACCCATGAAGGAAAACTCAAACACTCCCAGAAGGACCCTTCTGCCCTCCACGGTGCCCTCTCCGCAGAGGACTGCGTCCTTGAGGTCTGTCTTCTGCTGTGCGGAGGCTATTCTCTCTGTGTACCTCTTTATGTCCCTGAATCCCAGGGCATCAACAGGGGCTATGTTTGTAAAGAGCTCTGAGAATGAGCCCTCATCAAGTGTTATCTCCACCCTTCTTCTTGCAGATATGCGGAAGTGGTAGTTACACTTGGGGCAGACCTCTCTGTTTCTTTCAACCTCTTTTCTGTAGATTATTTCGTTACAGTGGTTGCACTTAACCCAGAGCCCCTGTGGAACCCTTACCGTTTTTTCCTTTCCCCTTGAGAATATGTCCTTTTTAAACCATATCATCTGCGCTGTCTCTTCCTCTTCAATGCCCTTATGAAGGCATCAACCACTGTTTCGTCAAACTGTGTGCCCGCACACCTTTTAAGCTCTCTGAGGGCCTCATCCCTTGTGAGGGCCTTCCTGTAGGGTCGTGTTGTTGTCATGGCATCGTATGTGTCTGCAACAGCTATGATTCTTGCTATTATGGGTATATCACCATCCTTAAGTCCCTCTGGATAGCCTCTGCCGTCCACCCTTTCGTGGTGGTGGAGTATGCCAGGTATCACATCCTTAAGATGTGGTATGTGGCTGAGTATCTCTGCCCCGAGCTGTGGGTGTGTTTCCATTATATCCTGTTCTCTGTGGTCAAGTCTATCCTGTTTTCGCAGTATGCAGTCATCTATGCCTATCTTTCCCACATCGTGCAGTACCGCTGCAAATCTTAAGTTCTCCATGGTCTCCTCATCGAGGGCGAGCTCTTCTGCTATTGCCATGGAGTACTGTAGCACCCTTTCGGTGTGTCCTCCTGTGTAGGGGTCTCTCTTTTCTATGGCATCTGCCAGTGCCTCGCTCGTTGCGTAGAATGTGTCCCTTATCTCCCTATACAGCCTTGCATTATCCAGTGCAATGGCAACCTGGTTTGAGAAAAGCTCCAGTATGGAGAGGTCATCCTCTGTGAACCGTCCATCTATCTTGTTTATACCCTCGAGCACCCCTATTATATCATTCTTTATCCTTACGGGCACACAAATTATGCTTTTTGTTCTGAACTTGCTGTATTTGTCAACCCTGGCAAGAAACCTTCTGTCCTTTGTTACATCATTTACTATAAGGGGTTTTCCGTATTTTGCAACCCATCCTGCAATGCCCTCGCCGAGCTTAAGCCTTACGGTCTTAACCCTTTCGCCCTTTTCACCAAGTGCGACCTCGAAGTAAAGCTCCTTTTTCTCCCTGTCAACCAGAAGCAGTGAGCCTGCCTCAGCCCTTATGAGCCTTGTTATGGAAGAGATGGCACGCTCTCTTACCACCTTCTCATCCAGTGTGGACACAAGGAGCGAGCCCACCTCATGGAGGGCTGAAAGCTGGGCGACCTTTTCCTCAAGGGTGTTGAATATGCGCCTTCTTTCAAGTAGAGAGGATAGCTGGCCTGCAACCCCTCTTAGAATCCTCTGTGTCTCTGTTCTGCCACCCTCCACAATCACACCTATGGCTCCACAGCCCTTCCTTCTGGCTCCAACGGGCAGTATCATTATAGCCTGGTCTTCCAGGTAGAGGGGTTTTGCCCCTTCAATGGCCTTTTCTGTAAGAGCTGTGGCCTTCTTTTGAAACTCCCTTTTCCTGAACCTTCCGGAAAGAAAAGAGCCCGTAATCCCCGAGGGGTCTCTTATGAGTATAAAGATATGGTCTGTATTGAGAATCTCTTTAAGTCTGTGTGCAAGCTGGCTTAATAC
>JALUQR010000174.1 GCA_027017505.1 bacterium | reverse complement strand
GGAAAAAAAGGGCACATACAGAGACCTAAAGATTGTCTGGATAGGCGATGGCAACAACATGGCAAACTCGTGGATAGAGATTGCAGGGCTCCTGGGTCTAAGGCTCACACTTGCCTGCCCCGAGGAGTTCTTGCCAGAAAAAAGCCTCGTTGATGTTGCCATAAGCGAGGGTGCCAGTATAGAGTTTGCCCCTGGCCCAGAGGACGCCATAAAAGGGGCAGATGTGGTGAACACCGATGTGTGGACAAGCATGGGCGATGAGGACGAGAAAGAGAAAAGACATAGGGCATTCAGGGGGTATCAGATAAACGATACACTGCTTGAGCTTGCAAACCCCGACTGTATTGTCATGCACTGCCTGCCCGCACATCGTGGTGAGGAGATTACAGATAGCGTTATAGAGGGGCATCACAGCGTGGTGTGGGACGAGGCAGAAAACAGGCTACACATGCAGAAGGCAATACTTGAAAGGTTTCTTACAGGGGAGGACACAGAGAGATGAAAAAACATGGGGTTAAAAAGGTGGTGCTTGCCTATTCGGGCGGGCTCGATACATCGGTAATAATAAGCTGGCTTAAGGAGACCTATGGATGCCAGGTTATTGCCTTTGTTGCGGATATAGGCCAGGGCGTTGAGCTTAAGGGACTTAAAGAAAGGGCAATAAAGAGCGGAGCAGATGATGTGGTTATAGAGGACCTCAGAGAGGAGTTTGTAAGGGACTTTGTCTTTCCCATGCTCAGAGCCAGTGCGGTGTATGAGGGTGTGTATCTGCTGGGCACATCCATAGCACGCCCGCTTATAGCAAAGGCACAGATGGAGGTTGCAAAAACATACGGTGCAGATGCGGTGGCACATGGTGCAACTGGAAAGGGCAACGACCAGGTGAGGTTTGAGCTCACCTACTATTCCATAGACCCGCACATAAAGGTCATAGCACCGTGGCGTGAGTGGCAGTTTAAGGGAAGAAGAGAGCTTCTTGAATACGCAAAAAAGAGGGGTATACCCCTGGGCAGGACAAAACACCGGCCCTTCAGTATTGATAGAAACCTCTTTCACATAAGCTTTGAGGGTGGGGTGCTCGAGAAGGTCGAAAAAGAGGCACCTGCTGAAACACATGTGCTTACCCTGCCACCTGAAAAGGCACCTGACAGGGCAACCTATGTGAGGATTGGCTTTGAGGATGGAGACCCTGTAAGTCTTAACGGTAAAAGGCTTACACCCGCAGGGCTTCTTTCAAGGCTCAACCGTATAGCAGGCAGAAACGCCATAGGCTGGGTGGACTGCGTTGAAAACAGGTTTGTGGGCATGAAGTCCCGTGGTGTGTATGAAACACCAGGTGGCACGGTGCTGCATACCGCAAGAAGGGCACTTGAGGCAATAACAATGGATAGAGAGCTCATGCACCTGAGGGATAGCCTTATAACCCGTTATTCAGAGCTTGTCTACTACGGCTACTGGTTCTCTCCTGAAAGGGAGGCACTACAGCGCCTTGTGGACCACGCACTCAAAGGGGTTACAGGCGAGGTAAGGCTCAAGCTCTACAAGGGTAACATAATAGTTGCGGGAAGAAAGTCCCCCCGTTCGCTGTATCATCCTGACTACGCAACATTCGAGGAAGACACCGTCTATGAGCAGAAAGATGCGGAGGGGTTTATAAAACTCAATGCCCTGAGGCTGAAACTCCACTCCATGGTGAAAAAAGAGAGATGAGAATAGGCAGGTTCAGAAAGGAAGACAGGGTATTCTCTGGCATAATAGAGGGTGAAAGGGTCTTCACCCTCACAGAGGAAGACCCACTTGCAAGACCCATCGAGAGGGACTCCCTTATGCCAGAAAAGGGCTCAGAGGAGTTTGCCCTCAAGGAGCTTGAGATTCTTCCACCCGTGCTACCATCAAAGATAATAGCCATAGGGCTTAACTACAGGGAACACGCAGATGAGTTCAACAAGACCCTGCCAGAAGAACCCATGCTCTTTATGAAACCATCAACCGCTGTAATAGGGCACGAAGAAGAGATAGTGTATCCTGCTCATATGTCAAGAAGGGTGGATTACGAGGGCGAGCTTGCAGTGGTTATAAGCAGAAGGGCAAAGAATGTGGCAGAAGAGGACGCCCACAGATACATACTTGGATACACCTGTTTTAACGATGTTACCGCAAGAGACCTGCAGAAAAAGGATGTTCAGTACACAAGGGCAAAGGGGTTTGACACATTTGCCCCGATGGGCCCGTGGATAGAAACCGAGATAAACCCCGATAATGTGCTCATAGAGACCTATCTTAACGGAGAAAAACGCCAGTGTGCATCCACCTCGGATATGATATTCCCTGTAAGAAGGCTTTTAAGTTTCATCTCACATGTGATGACGCTTCTACCAGGTGATGTTATAGCCACTGGCACACCCTCAGGGGTTGGCAAGGTAAAGCCAGGCGATGTGGTGGAGGTAAGGATAGAGGGCATAGGAACCCTTGTAAATAGAGTTACATCATGCTAAAGGAGGTAGCAGGAGACCATGGGTGATGACGCAATCCAGAGGCTTTTTTCCCGCAGGATAGGCGGAGAGAGGTTCGGGCTCGAAGAAAGGGTATACAAGTTCGAGAAGATAAAACGGGCAAAGAGGGAGGCAAAAGAGAAACACCCCGATATGGAACTTCTGGACTTTGGCGTTGGCGAGCCAGATGAGGTTGCCCCGCAGATGGTTATAGAGGCATTGAGGGTGGAATGCGCAAAGCCAGAGAACAGGGGCTATGCGGACAACGGCATAGAAGAGCTCAAGGTTGCAGTGGCAGAATACATGAAGACTGTCTACGGCGTTGACGGAATAGACCCCCATACAGAGGTAATCCACTCCATAGGCTCAAAGTGTGCACTGGCGATGATGCCCGCAGGATTCATAGACCAGGGCGATGTTACACTCATGACCACCCCTGGCTACCCAGTTATGGCCACACACACAGAGTGGTACGGAGGCCAGGTGGTCAACCTGCCACTGCTTGAGGAAAACAGGTTCCTGCCAGATTTTTCAACACTCGATGAGCAGACCCTTAAGAGGGCAAAACTTCTGTATCTGAACTATCCAAACAACCCCACAGGTGCGGGTGCATCAAGGGAATTCTTTGAAGAGGTGGTGGAGCTTGCCAGAAAATACAACATAGTGGTGGTGCACGATGCAGCATACTCCGCACTCTGCTACAATGGCAGGCCGTTGAGTTTTCTATCTGTTCCAGGGGCAAAGGATGTGGGCGTGGAGATACACTCCTTCTCAAAGGCATACAACATGACGGGCTGGCGCCTTGCATTCCTGGTGGGCTCACCAAGGGTCATAAAGGCATTCGCCTATGTTAAGGACAACTTTGACTCAGGCCAGTTCATAGCCATACAGAAGGCAGGCATATATGCACTGAAGCATCCAGAGCTTACAGAGAAGATAAAGGCAAAGTACCGCAGAAGGCTGAGGCTTATGGTGTCAGCCCTCTGTGAGGCAGGCTTTTCCGCCCGTATGCCAGATGGCACATTCTACCTCTATGTGAGGGCACCCAGGGGAACAGACACCACCGAGTTTGCCACCGCAGAGGATGCGTCACAGTACCTCATAAAAGAGGCACTCATATCAACAGTACCATGGGATGATGCGGGAAGCTTCTTAAGGTTCTCTGCCACATTCACCGCAAAGGATGAGAAGGACGAAGAAAGGGTCATCGAGGAGATGAAAAAAAGGCTTGAGGCACTTAAACTAAGGTTCTGATGCAACAGAGGGTGCTTCTTTCCATAGGTTCAAACCTTTCTGACAGGATAAAAAACTGCAGGAATGCCATAGAAAGACTCAACAGGACAGAGGATGTAAGGGTTGTAAGGTGCTCTTCCTTCTACGAGACATCTCCATGGGGCAGAAAGGCCCAGCCCGATTTTGTAAACTGTGCGGTGGAACTCCTAACAGGGCTTTCACCATGGCAGATGCTGGGGCTTGTTAAGTCCATAGAAAAGGAGCTTGGCAGAACAGAGGGCGAAAGATGGAGCCCCAGACCAATTGACCTGGATATAATATTATGGGAAGATAAAATTATAGACCATGAGAAACTTAAGGTCCCGCACCCGCTGATGCAGAAAAGAAGGTTCGTGCTGGTCCCACTTGCAGAGATAGCCCCGGACTGGATAGACCCGCTTACAGGAAAGACCATTAGAGAGCTTCTTAAGGCCTGTAAGGATACCGAAAAGACAAGGAAGGTGAGCAACCCATGATACTGAAGATAATATTTCTTGCGATAGCACTCTACGGAGCTTACAGGCTTATAAAGTTCATAACAGAGCAGGATGAAAAGCCCTCAGTGGCCCGCAGTAGCCAGGACAGCGCACCACCTTCAGACCTGCCAGAGGAAGAAACAGTCTACGATGAGATATGTCTCAAGTACATACCAAAGAGCCTTGCCCTTGAGTACGAACACATGGGTAAAAAGTACTACTTCTGCAGTGGCGAGTGCAGGCAGAAGTTCCTGGATACCATAAACAACCCCTACTGAATCCCCTCTGAACACACCCAGCCCCTGCGGGCAGGGTTTTTGTTTGTTTTACCCCGTTTTTTCTGTTATATTGATAGATTATGGTGGGTGACTTTCCTCTTGAGGTCAGAATAGAAAATACAAACCTCTGCAATGCGGTATGCACCATATGCCCCAGGGAACAGCTCACAAGGCCAAAGGGCACGATGGATTATGAATTTTTCTGCAGTATCGTGGACCAGCTCGTTGAAGGAGGCACAAGGGAGCTACACCTTCAGGGCTATGGAGAACCATTTCTCGATAGAGACATCCTCAGAAAGATAAGCTATGCCAAAAAAAGGGGCATATCGTTTACCTTCATGGTAACAAATGGCTCGCTTCTTACAGAAGAACTCTCAAGGGAGCTTATGGAAAGCGGGCTTGATAAACTCAAGATAAGCTTTTACGGGCTCAACAGGACAGAGTACGAGGCAATCCACAGGGGACTTTCCTTTGAGGAGGTCAAAAAAAATGTGGAGCGTCTTCTGGAGGTCAAAAAGAGACTTCGCAGAAAGAGACCCATAATATCGGTAAAGTACATAGGCAGTATAGGCGGGTTTTTGAGGTTCTTTCTTCAGTGGGGTTTTAAAACAAGGGTCTCCTATGCGAGGCTTCACAACTATGGCTATGGCAGAAGGTTCAACAGGCCCCGCACGGACAAGAAGGACAGAAAGTGCCCCATAGTTACAGAGTCCATAATGCAGGTGCTCTGGGATGGCACCGTGGTACCCTGCTGTTATGACTTTAATGGCAGGGTGGTGCTGGGAGACCTGAAAAAGGAAAGCGTGCGGGATGTGTGGAACGGAGAGGCCTACCAGAGATTCCGCGAGATTCACAGAAAAAGAGAATACGAAAAAATACCAATGTGTTTTAACTGCGATAAGTTAAGGTAGAATGAACAGAAGTTTCCTTATCGTAAAGTTCAGCTCCTTCGGGGATATAGTGAATTCCCTTCCAGCAATAGAGCACCTTAAGCAGTGTCATCCAGGCTCGCAGATAAACTGGGTGGTAAAGCATAACTATGTGGAGCTTCTTGAGGGTTGCGATTTTGTGGACAACATAATCCCCTATCAGAACAGCGGGCTTAAGGGCATCATAGAGGTTGTAAGAAAGATAAGGGCCCTTAAGGTGGACACCGTTATAGACCTTCAGGGTATCCTGAGGAGTGCCCTTATAGGGTATCTCTCAGGTGCTCCTGTGAGGGTGTGTTTTCCACACACAAGGGAGGGTAGCAGACTGTTCTACACCCACATAATGGGCGAAAGGAGAGATGCCACCCATGCGGTTGTGGAGAATCTCTCCGTTGTGGAGGCCCTTACGGGAAGAAAACTTAAGGGAAGGCCTGCCTTCTCCATACCCGTAAGAGAGGCAGAAATTGAAAGGGCACGGGTACTTCTGAATGGTGTGGCCAGAAACACCAGGGCACTTGTTGTGGTAAGCCCCACATCAAGATGGAAGAGCAAGATGTGGGATGGAGCAAAGTTTGCCCTTCTGTGTGATATGATAATTGAAGAATACGGTGCGACCGTTGTGTTCACAGGCCTGAGGGAGGATGCCCCCTACATAGAGCACATCCAGAGGAGGATGACCCACAGGGCCATAAACCTTGCAGGAAAAACGGGCATTCCAGAACTCAAGGGACTTCTGAAACAGGCAGACCTGGTTGTAAGCTGTGACTCTGGTACCATGCACCTTGCCTCTGCACTCGATAAAGCGGTGGTTGCCATATTCGGCCCAACAGATCCTGACTACACAGGCCCATTTACAGAAAAAAGATTTGTGGTGAAAAAGACCGCTGAGTGCTCACCCTGCAGAAGAAGAGAATGCGGGGACATGAGGTGCATGAACCTTATAGAGCCAGAGGATGTTATGGAAGGTGTAAGGAGGCTACTCTGAGATGGGCATACTCTACAGGATAGCTGTGGGAATGGTCAGAAAGACGGTTCCAATACTTGAGGGGTTCCGCATCGTGGAGTTTCCAAGAACCGTCAGGGTGGAGAACACCAACCACTGTAACGCCAACTGCATTACCTGCACGAGGGAGCTCATGAAAAGGCCCCTGGGGTTTATGAGCATGGAGCTGTTCAGAAAGATAGTGGACGAGTGTGCACTCAACAGGGTAAAAAAGCTTCATCTGCATAACTTCGGTGAGCCCATGCTGGATAAAAAACTTGTGGAAAAGGTTGCATACGCACACAACAGGGGTATGGAGACAAGGCTCTTTACCAATATGAGTATTATGACAAGGGAACTTGCACGCTCGCTTATTGACGCAGGCCTCGGAAAGATAAAGATAAGCATTGACGGCAACACCCCCCAGACATTCGAGGCCATAAGAAGGGGGCTGAGCTACGAAAGGGTGATAAAAAACATAGAACTGCTACTGGAAGAACGGGAAAGACAGGGTAAAGAGACACCGAGGATAGAGGTGGTATTCGTTGAAACCGAGAGAAACTACTTTGAAAGGGAGGATTTTATAAGACGCTGGAAACACAGGGTGGACGGGGTGCACATAACGAGCTACCATAACTGGGCAGGCAGTCTTCACAGAGAAAAAGGCCTTGATGCAAGACAACTGCCATGCCCGCGCATATGGCAGACATTTACCGTGCTGTGGGATGGAAGGGTTGCACTCTGCTGTATGGACTATAACGGCGAGGTAATACTCGGCGATGTTAACAGGCAGAGCATAAAGGACATATTCAACGGAGAGAAACTCAGAAAAATAAGGGAATATCATCTTCAGGGAAGATTTCACATGATACCCATCTGCAGGGATTGTGAGCTGAGAAGATAGCCCACCGTGAAGAGAAACTCTAATTTGAAGTTCCATCCTCTTTTATAGTAAAATAGACTTTCTATATATGAAACACTTCCATATGGACAGAATTCTCGTAAGGGTTCCAAACTGGATAGGCGATGTGGTGATGTCGCTACCCGCACTGGTGTGTCTTGCAGGACACACCCCCAGTGGCTCCATAACACTGCTTGCAAAGGACAGGGTGGTCGCTGTGCTGGAGGCCCTCAACATGGGGTTTCGTATAAGGAGGTATGAGGATGGCGGGATGAGCGGGCTCTGGAGGCTAAAGGATGAGCTTAAAGAAGAGGGGTTTTCTATTGCGGTGCTGTTTCAGAACGGCTTTGAGGCAGCGCTTCTGGCATGGCTTGCAGGGATAGGCACAAGGGTGGGCTATGCAAGACACTTCAGGGGAGCACTGCTTACACACCCGTTAAGGGTTACAGAGGAGACCAGAAGAAGACATCAGGTGCACTACTACCTTGAGATACTTAAAGCACTGGGCATGGAGGTTCCCGCAAGGGTTGAGTGCTATCCCGCACTCTCTGCAAAAGCGGATACAGCCAGGGTGCTTCCACCGCAGAGACCCATTCTGGGACTCTCCATAGGGGCAAGCTACGGGCCTGCAAAGAGGTGGAAGATCGAGGGCTTTAAAGAAGTTGCGGAAAGGCTTGCAAAAAATTATGGCATGTATCCTGCGATATTTGGCGGAACAGAGGATACAGAACCTGCCCGAAGGCTTTCGGACATGCTCGGGGTGGAACACATAAACCTTGCTGGCAAACTCACTCTTAAGGAGTTTATTGCGTCTCTCAAGAGGGTGAGTCTTTTTCTTACCAATGATTCTGGCCCCATGCATCTTGCATCAGCAGTGGGCACAAGGGTGGTTGGGCTGTTTCTCTCCACAGAGCCAGCACTTACAGCACCCCTGGGCACCAATGCCACATACATAGCAAGCCCTGCAGAGTGCAGACCGTGCTTCAGAAGGACCTGCCCCAGGGGAGATTACCTGTGTGTGGACTCTCTAACCGTGGAAGATGTATACAGAAGGTGTGTGGAGCTTCTCGAAAGAGATGAGAAAAAAGACCATAGCGGTATTCCTTGATAGGGATGGCACCATAAACGAGGATGTGGGCTACCTGGATGACCCGGCGGATGTTAAACTCCTCGATGGAGTGGCAGATGCCATAAGGCTTCTGAACCAGCGAGGGCTTAAGATTATAATAATAACCAACCAGTCAGGTGTTGCAAGGGGATACCTTACAGAGGAGCAACTCCAGGGAGTAAACAGAAGGGTGGTTGAGCTTCTTGAAAAACAGGGGGCAAGGGTGGATGCCATCTACTACTGCCCCCATCATCCAGAGGATGGATGCAACTGCAGAAAACCCATGCCAGGACTTCTTGAAAGGGCATCAGAGGAACTCCATGTGGAGCTTGAAGGGTCATACATGGTGGGAGATAAACACACCGATGTGCTTACCGCAAAGAGCGCGGGTGTAAAGGGAGTGCTCGTGGGAGAAAACCCCGAGCCATGTGATGACGCACACCATGTGTGCAGAACCCTTTACGATGCGGTAAGGTGGATACTGAAAGACCTGGAGGCATCAGGATGGAAGAGTACGAGATAAAGAAGATATCCATAGTCATACCAGTGTACAACGAGGAAGAAAGCCTTCCGCATCTTTACAGGGCACTGAACGAGGTCCTGCAGAGACTGCCCTACAGGTATGAGATTATCTTCGTTGATGATGGAAGCAGAGACCGCTCACTGAAGATACTCGAAGAACTCCACAGAGAGGACCCCCGCGTGGTGGTAGTATCCTTCAGGCGGAACTTTGGCCAGACCGCAGCCCTCTCTGCAGGATTCCACTACGCAACAGGAGATGTGGTCATAACCATGGATGCAGACCTCCAGAATGACCCCGCAGACATACCAAAACTTCTTGATAAGGCAAAACACTACGATATTGTGAGTGGCTGGCGTAAGAAGAGGAAAGACCCCTTTCTTACGAGAAGACTGCCCTCAATGGTTGCAAACTACCTTATATCGCTTGTAACAGGGGTCAAACTCCATGACTACGGGTGCACCCTCAAGGCTTACAGAAAAGAGGTGATAAAGAACATAAAACTCTACGGCGAGATGCACCGTTTTATACCCGCGATTGCAAGCTGGGTTGGTGCAACGGTGTGCGAGGTGGAGACCACACACCATCCAAGAAGGTTTGGCACCTCAAAGTACGGACTTTCAAGAACCATAAGGGTGTTGCTTGACCTCATAACAGTTAAGTTTCTGCAGAGCTTTTCAACCCGCCCCATACACGCCTTCGGCCCACCAGGGCTGTTTATGACAGGGGGTGGGTTCCTCATAGCACTGTATCTTACATACAGAAAGTTCTTCTTCGGTGAGTCCATCGGAGGAAGACCCCTTCTACTGCTTTCGGTACTGCTCATGATACTCGGGGTTGAGCTTATTGTTATGGGGCTTCTTGGAGAGATGCTTACAAGGATATACCACGAATCCCAGGATAAACCCATATTCGTTGTAAAGAAGATACTTCGCATAGATTAAAACCCTCAGGGAGGTCCCTTTACCATGGCACTTGACAAAGAGCTTCTTGACATACTTGTATGTCCTTCCTGTAAGGGAAGGGTCAGGCTCGATGAGAAAAGAGGAGGAATACTCTGCGAGAGCTGTGCCCTTCTGTTCCCCATAAAGGACGATATACCTGTGATGCTCGTTGAAGAGGCCCAAAAGATAGGGGATTGAGTCTGAGATGGGAAAAAAGAAGAAAGGAGGAATCCTGCCCTACATAGCGCTGAAGGCCCTGTATCTTGTGGCAAACATACTGCCAGAGAGGCCCGCCCTCAAGATGGGTGAAATGTTCGGGGGGCTGATCTACAGCGTTTCAAAGGGGCTCAGAAGGCGGGCAGAGGCAAACCTTGTGCGTGCCCTGGCCAATGAGAAAAACCCCGAAGAGCTTAAGGCCATCCTCAGGACCATGTACAGAAACCTGGGGCTGTCCTTCATAGAGTTTTTAAGATACAGAAAGGTAGACCAGGACTATCTTAAAGACCACATAGAGTTTGAAGGACTGGAGCATATAGAAAGAGGGCTTGAGAAGGGACGGGGTGTGATACTTCTTACCGCACACTTCGGCAACTGGGAGCTTCTGTCAATGACACTTGCAGTAAGGGGTTTTCCGCTCTCCGCGGTGGTACGCCCGATAGATAATCCCCTTGTGGATGATTTTGTGCACAGAATAAGAGAATACCACGGAAACTGTATCATAGAAAAGAAAAACGCCCTTAGAAGACTTCTACAGGTGCTCAAGACAAACGGTATAGCCACTGTGCTTCTTGACCAGCGTGCCTCACCATCAGAGGGTGTTATGGTTGACTTCTTCAACATACCCGCACCAACACACAGGAGCATAGCAGGTGTGGCAAGACACACCCGCTCCCCTGTCCTGCCAATATTCATACACAGAACAGATACCTCGAGACACAGGATTATATGCCAGCCCCCTGTGGAGCTTGTGATAACGGACAACAGGGAAAGAGACATTATAGAAAACACACGCCGTTTCACCCTTGCTATAGAGCAGATGATAAGGAAATACCCCCACGAGTGGTTCTGGTTCCACTCACGCTGGGAAAGAAGGAAAAAGAAGAATGGAAAAAGATAAAAAACACAGCATAGACTGGGGAGCATTCTACAGATACAGAAAAGAGGTGATAAGGCTATACCCGTCTGTCTACCACATAGAGGTAAGAAAGAAACTCCTTGATGTGGTGGCTGAAGAGCTCGAAGATGGCCAGACACTTCTCGATGTGGGTGCATTCAACAGAGGGCTTGAGAATAAATTAAAAAGGCTTCGTCCCGCCATGGTCTACAAAAGTATGGACATAGACAGAACCATGCCCCATGACTACTACAGCCTCGATGATATAGAGGAGAGCTTCCATGTGATTGTTATGGCCGAGGTGATAGAACACCTGAGATTTGAGGACGGCGTGGAGATGCTTGAAAGACTCCACGGTCTTCTTAAACCAGAAGGAAAACTTATAGTTACCACCCCGAACATACATCATCCAAACATGTGGATGCGCGATGCCCAGCACATAACACCCTATCGCTTCGATGTACTCGGTGGGGCATTGATGCTTGCTGGTTTTTCACTGAAGACAATATACAGGCTTTACAATGACCAGTTCTTAAGGCGTCTTGTAAGGCTGTATCTTATGGCCCCACTGCACAGATGGCTTGATGTGGACTTTGCAGGAACAATACTCGCTGTGGCGGTGAAAAGATGAGGATTGCACTTGTGGGAAGAGGCTATTCACTGTGGTGGGGCGGGGCAGAAAGGGTTATGGTGGAGCTCTCAAGGGCCCTTAAGAAAGAGGGCGTGGATGTGGAGGTGTTCGTGGAAAGGGTGGATGAAAACAGCCCCGGCGATGTGCCAGTAAGAAGAATACAGCCTGTAAGGATTAACTCAGCACTCAAACTCTATACATTCCACAGAAAGGTGGGTTCAGCCCTTAAGGGAAAGGGCTTCGATGTGGTGTTCGGCATGACGCAGTTCTTCCCGCTTGATGTATACTGGGCAGGTGGAGGTGTGTACAGACACTGGATGAGGCTCAGGTTTGAAAACCCAGTGGTAAGGGGCATCAGGTATGTGCTCTCACCAGCACATCTTGTGATGAGCTGGCTTGAGGAAAACATCCTGAAAGAGAAAAACCACCGACACATTATAACCAACTCAAAACTTGTAAAAGAACAGTTGCTCGAATACTTCAACATCCCTGCAGAAAGGATAACGGTTATATACAACGGCATAGACCACTCTGTGTTCAACCCCCACACAAAGAGATACAGAAAAGAGATAAGAAGTGCCTACGGCGTTAAAGAGGACAGCCTTGTGGCCCTCTTTGTTGCCAACAACTGGGAGCGAAAGGGGCTTCGCACACTTATAAGGGCAATGAGAGAGGTGGACTTCACGCTGTTCGTTGTTGGAAGGGGTAGAAAAGAGGGCTTCCTTAAAGAGGCCGAAAGGCTGGGGGTGAAAAAAGACAGACTCATATTTACAGGTGCCAGAAAGGATGTGGAGAGATTCTACGGTGCATCTGACCTGTTCGTGCTACCAACCCAGTATGACCCGTGCAGTGGCGTGTGTCTTGAGGCCATGGCAACAGGACTGCCTGTTATAACCACATCATCAAACGGTGCGGTGGAACTCATAGAGCATGGTAAAAACGGCTTTGTGATGAAACACTGGCTTGACCACAGAGAACTTGCAGGGTTTATAGAAAGGCTTAAGAACAGGGCCCTGAGGGAGAGTTTTTCAGAGGAATCCCTCCGAAGGGCAAAACCCCTTACATGGAAGAACACACTGGGTGCAATGCTGAAGATATGTAACACCATAGCACAAGAGAAACTAACATGAAGGTGGCATTCCTTACAACCCGTATAGAAAAGCCAAGCTCAAGGCAGAGGATTCTCCAGTACATACCCTATCTTAAAAAAGAGGGCTTCAGTGTTGCACTATTTACCATACCTTCTGGTTTTATCGAAAGATACAGGTTCTTTAAAACCCTTGAGGGGTTTGACCTCGTGTTCCTCCACAGAAAGCTCTTTTCCCTTCCAGACTGGAAGGTGCTGAGAAAGACCGCAAGAAAGGTTGTGTTTGACTTTGACGATGCGGTGATGCTCAAAGACCCCAGCGCAGGGGGAAACCCCGAATCCAGAAGAAGGCTTAAAAGGTTTGAACGCACCGTGAGAGAGGCAGACAGCGTTATCTGTGGCAACAGCTACCTTAAGGGATGGGCTGAAAGATACAGAAAAGGGGTGGAGGTCATTCCAACACCCGTTGACACCAAAAGATACACACCGAAAACATCTTACCAGAAGGCAGAACACATCACAATAGGCTGGATAGGCAGTGCATCAACGCTGGTATACATGGAGAATATGCTCAGCATATGGGATGAGATTGGCTCAAGGTTCCCCGGCATAAGGCTTAAAATCGTTGCAGACAGATTCTTCGATTGCAACAGAATCGTGGTTGTAAAAAAACACTGGACATACAGAGAAGAGATAGACGACCTTCACAGCTTTGACATAGGGGTTATGCCCCTTACGGATGACCCGTGGTCAAAGGGGAAGTGTGCCTTTAAACTCATACAGTACATGGCTGTGGGACTGCCAGCGGTGGCATCTCCAGTGGGTATGAACAGGGAGGTAATAAAGGATGGCTTTAATGGACTTCTTGCAACAACGCCCGCAGAATGGGTGGAAAAGCTAACAATGCTCATAGAGAACAGAAAGATGAGGGAGACCCTCGGCAGAAGGGCACGCGAGACCGTAATGGAGCGATACTCCCTTGAGGTGAATGCACCCAGACTTGCAGAGCTACTTAAAAAGACCATCAGGATGTAGGCAGAATGGAGCTTTCGGTAATAATAATAAACTGGAATACAAGAGAGCTCGTACTTGAGTGCATGGACTCTGTGTATCGCACCACAGAGGGGCTGGACTTTGAGGTAATCCTGGTTGATAACGGAAGCACCGATGGAAGTGTGGACGCAGTACGAAGGCGTTTTCCGCAGGCAGTGGTTGTGGCAAACCCTGAAAACCTGGGGTTTGCAGGTGCGTGTAACAGGGGTGTAGAGAGGGCACGGGGCAGATACCTTGCCATCCTGAACAGCGATACCGTGCTCACACCCTCATCACTTAAAACCCTTGTGGAGTTTATGGACGCAAACCCCAGGGTGGCAATCTGTGCCCCACAGCTTCTTAACATGGATGGCACACTGCAGAACTCCATTGCAAATCTGCCAACACTTGCAACAGAGCTTCTGAACAAGAGCCTTTTAAGAAGGCTCTTTCCAGAAAGATACCCTGGCAAGGAGCTCAGGATAGAGACCCCCGTGGAGGTGGAATCAGTTATAGGTGCCTGCATGGTGATAAGAAAGAAGGCACTCGATGAGGTGGGCGGTTTTGATGAGGATTATTTTTTCTTTCTTGAGGAGACAGACCTGTGTGTTCGCATGCACCGCAATGGCTGGAAGGTGGTGTTTCATCCAGGTGTAAGGGTATATCATCTACAGGGGGCAAGTGCAAAGCGGGTGAATACAAGGGCAAGGGTCGAGTACTGGAGGTCTCGTTACATATTCTTTAAAAAACACCGCACTCCTTTAGAAATGGCACTGCTCAAGACAGGCCTTCTTCTTAAGGCATTTGTGGACTGGCTTTTCTATCTTCTGCTCAATGTGGTTACCCTGTTCAGCTCCGAGAGGTTCAGAGACAGGCTGACCCTCTACAGTACCATCCTTGCATGGCACCTTAAGGGATGCCCCGCAGGATGGGGTCTTAAAGGCGGAGGTTGAGGTGTGAGGGAGAAAGAGGTGGTATTGGAGCAGAGGGGATTGGTGGTGCATGTAAGAAAGGAATGGCTTGAGGTGTTAAGGGAGTTTCTCCTCTCACCAGAGGAGTTTCTTAAGACCGCAGAGCTTCTCAAAAAGGACAGGGGTGTGAGGGCATGGGCACTTGAGGTTGCAGGAAAGAAACTCTTTGTAAAACGCTATACCAGTAAGGGGCCCGTGCATACGGTTAAAAGTATCTTCAGGACATCCCGTGCACAGAGGGTGTGGCACAACAGCCTTACCGCAGACTCCATAGGGCTGAGTGTGCCCGCAACTGTTGCCATAATGGAAGAACGCACACTGGGTGTGCTTAAAAGATGCTACATAGTGCAGGAGTTCATAGAGGACGGGCTTAACCTCTACTCCTTCATAAAATCAGGCAGAGATGAAGAGACCACCATGGGACGGGTTGCCAGGGAGATTGGCCTAATGCATCGAAAGGGCTTCTTTCATGGAGACCTCAAGTGGCCAAACATAGTGCTGAACACAAAGAGGGTGTACTTTATAGATATAGACGCAGGTGTTTTTAAAAGCCCTCTTCCAGAGGGCTACATCCTTAAAGACCTTGCACGCTTTGCAAGGGACATGGAGACCTACGGTTCAACAGAATCCGCAAAGGCCACATTCTACAGGATGTATCTTGAGGCCAATCCCATGGGGATTGAGCCCGAAGAACTCAAAGAGAGGGTGGAAAGAGAGCGTGGATTTCGTAAAACACAGAGGGCTTATAATAAATAGAGAGTTTTTCCACATCCTCAGGCAGGCAGGGCTCGACAGCTTCGATGCCCTGATGGGCTATACAGGTGGAGAGCTGATAGATGAAAGACCCGTGAGAACGGTTGTAAGGCTTGAGCTTGAGGATGGGGATGTAAAAAGGCGGTTTTATCTCAAACGCCACTACATACCTCTTAAGGGAAGGCTTAAGAGTATTCTGAACCCTGGTGGTATCGGGTCTGCCAGAAACGAGTGGCAGAAGATGGTGATGCTTAAAGAACATGGCTACAAGACCATGGAGCCCGTTGCCTATGGAGAAAAAAAAGGGGTGTTCGAGACACGGGCACTCACGCTCACAGAGGAACTCTACGGTGCCATAAGGGTTGAGGACTACATACCAAGGCTTTTCAAACAGAACACCCCTGAGGACCTCAAACGAAAGAGAAGAATCATAGAGAAACTTGCCCTCATAGCAAGAAGGTTTCACCAGGAGGGATTCAACCATCAGGACTTCTATCTCGGCCACTTCCTTATAAACCCCTCCACAGAGGAGATATTCATCATAGATCTGCAGAGGGTGCAGAAAAGAAACAGACCTGTCAGAAGATGGGTTATGAAGGACCTTGCCCAGCTTGTCTTCTCTGCAATAAACACCGAGGGATTCCACGGAACAGACCTTGTAAGGTTTGGCCACACATATCTTGGAAGGAAGAGGTTCAGCCCTGAAGACCGTCGCCTTATAAGGCAGATTCTAAGGAAGGCATGCTGGATAGCAGAACACACAGAGAAGATGCTGAAGAGAAAAAACCAGACCAGGGGATAGCCCTGCCATTTGCCTGCAGAAACGATATGTGGTATAAACTTTACTTTAAAAACAGGCTTTAACGGGGTCTGACCCATGCGAAAGATACTTGGCAGAAAAAGGGCACTGGGTTTTGTGGACTCTTTCAGAAAGGCGTCTGTGCTTGTGGTGGGAGACATAATAATGGACCACTTCATATGGGGCAGGGTGGAGCGCATCTCCCCCGAGGCCCCTGTGCCCGTTGTGGAGGTTACAGAAGAGACGGTGCTCCTTGGTGGAAGTGCCAATGTGGTAAACAACATAGTGAGCCTCGGTGGAAGATGCTATCTTACAGGTATCGTTGGAAGGGACAGGGATGGCACAATGCTCCTTAAGATGCTCAGGGAAAGGGGTGTGGAGCTTGGCGGAATAGTGATTGACTCGCGCAGACCCACCACCATAAAGACCCGCATAATAGCACACAGCCAGCAGGTGGTAAGGTTCGACAGAGAGAAGAGAAGCCCCGTATCCACCAAAACCACAGCCCGTATACTTGACTACATAGAGAGGACGCTTAAGAAGGTTGATGTGGTTGTTGTTTCGGACTATTCAAAGGGGCTTGTAACAGAGGAGCTCATGGAGGGGCTCAAGGGTCTTGCATCTGCCATGCACAAGACAGTTGTTGTGGACCCCAAGGTTGAGCACTTCCACTACTATCACGGTGTGGAGCTTGTAACACCGAACAGCCTTGAGGCAAGCAGAGCAAGTGGCATAGAGATAAGCGATGAGGACAGCCTGCAAAGGGCTGGAAGAACCCTTCTTGAGAGACTTTCCTGCAGGGCTGTGCTCATAACACGAGGCGAGCGTGGGATGAGCCTTTTTGAGAAGGGCAGGGACACCCACATACCAACGGTTGCAAGAGAGGTGTACGATGTGAGTGGTGCGGGAGATACGGTTGCAGGGGTTATGGCACTTTCGCTCTCTGCAGGTGCAGACTACAGGGAGGCTGCGGTGCTTGCCAATATGGCAGCAGGCATAGTGGTTGGAAAGGTGGGAACAGCGGTTGTCCACCCTGAAGAACTCCTCGAGGTCATAAAGGAAAGGCTTTAAAACCATGCGCCCGAGACAGGCAGAAAGGGTAAAGCTATTTACAAGTATACTCTCCGGCAGGCCCGAGCTCATAGAGAAGGCCATGGAAAGGCTTGCCCAGAGGTTCGGTAAGGTGGACTACCTGAGCCCCCTTCTTCCGTTCGATCACACAGATTACTACGAGAAGGAAATGGGAGGAGGGCTTGTAAGGCGTATAGTATCCTACCAGGAGCTGATAATGCCAGATGAGCTTCCCGATATAAAGCTTCTCACCAATTCTCTTGAGGATGAGTTCCTCTCTGCCGATGGCAGAAGGCGTATAAACATAGACCCTGGTTACCTTGCCCTCGATAAGGTGGTTCTCGCCTCGTGCAAGAACTACTCCCACAGGATATACCTTAAAGACGGGGTCTACGCAGAGGTCACACTGAGATACAGTGCCCGCAACAGGGAATACACAGCTTTTGACTGGACATACCCTGACTACAGGGATACCTCCCTGCGCGGGCTGTTCGGTGAGATAAGAAGGCGTTACGCAACACAGATAGGAAGGGGTGGCAGAGGATGAATAGCATGACAGGCTATGGAAGGGGCGAGTTCAGCTCTGCAGATGGCACAACCTATACGGTGGATGTACGCTCGCTGAACCACAGGTATATGGATATAAACATCCGCATGCCAGACCGCTTCCTGCCACTTGAGATGCGTATAAGGGAGACCATAAAGAGGCGCTTCCGGAGGGGCTCCTTCTCTGTGTACATAAACTCCACATCCGCAGAGGCAGAGGCGGTTGGGGTGAACCTGGATGTGGCAAGAAGGTATCTTGAGTGTGCAAGAGAGCTAAAGGATAAGCTCGGTGTAAAGGGTGATGCCACGGTGGAGGTTCTGTTCAGAATAAGGGAGATATTCTCACAGAAAGAGGATGTGGATGTGGAAAGGGACTGGAACGCAGTGGAGGGCGCACTGTCTCAGGCACTGGACCGCATAGAGGAGATGAGACAGAGGGAGGGAGAATTCCTCAAAACGAGTATAAAAGAGGGGCTTTCAGCCATAGAGGGGCTTGTCCGCTCCATAGAGGAGCTTGCACCCAGAAGCGTGGCACACTATAGAGAGAGGATAAGGGAGGAGATAAAAAAACTCATTTCAGAGAAGGTGGATGAATCACGCATAGCGATGGAGGTTGCCATCTACTCTGAAAGGATAAACATAGATGAGGAGATAACCAGGCTCAAAAGCCACATACAGCAGATGCACGATTGCCTTGAGGCAGATGGGCCCGTGGGCAGAAAGCTTGACTTTCTCTGCCAGGAACTTCTCAGAGAGGCCAACACCATAGCATCAAAATCACAGGATGTGGAGATAATCCAGAAAACGGTGGACATAAAGGGTGAGCTTGAGAGGATAAGGGAACAGACACAGAACATCGAATAGGAGGCACCCAGGGGATGGGAAAGCTCTTTATAGTGTCAGGGCCTTCAGGGGCAGGCAAAAGCACACTTACAAGAAAGGCTATTGACTTTTTCCCTGATTTGAGGTTTTCTATATCCTATACCACACGCCCGCCACGACGAGGAGAAAAAAACGGCGTGGACTACATATTCGTGGATGAGGCCACATTCGATGAAATGATAGCCAGGGATGAGTTTGTGGAGTACGCCACGGTACACGGCAGAAAGTACGGCACAAGGGAGAAAGACTTAAGAGAGCTTCTCTCAGGTGGTGTGGATGTGCTCCTCGATATAGATGTGCAGGGAGCAGAAAAGATTGCAAAGAGGATAAAAGAAGCGGTCTTTATATTCGTACTGCCACCATCCATAGAGGTGTGCAGGGAGAGACTCAAAAAAAGGGGAGACATTCCACCCGAGGAGCTTGAAAAAAGGGTGGCAACAGCCATAGAGGAGATAAAGAAGATAGACCACTACGACTATGTTATAATAAACGACAATATGGAGTCTGCCTTCGAAAAACTCAAATCAGTTATAATAGCGGAGAGGATAAAAAAGGATATACTCGCAGAAAGGGTAAAGAAGATATTCAACCTTCAGGAGGTGTAAAAGATGGCAAGGATTACTGTGGAGGACTGTCTACAGCAGATACCGAGCAGATTCGCCCTCATACACATAGCATCCCAGAGGGCAAGACAGCTCATAAAGGGTGCAAGAAAGCTTGTAGACAGCGATAATAAAGAGGTGGTTACCGCCCTCAGGGAGGTAGCTGCGGGAAAGGTGGTAATAGATAGCGAAGAGAACAGAGAGGAGTAACCCATGGCACAGTTCAGCATAAAGAGAAAGGTAAGCCTTTCCTACGAGGATGCAGAACAGAAAATAAGGGATGCCCTTTCAAAAGAGGGCTTCGGCATACTCACAGAGATAGATGTAAAGGCAACACTTAAGAAGAAACTTGACAGGGACTTCAGAAAATACATAATCCTTGGTGCCTGCAACCCACCCTATGCCTACAGGGCACTCACCATCGAGCCCGAGATAGGGGTGTTCATGCCGTGCAATGTGCTCGTCTATGAGAACGAGGACGGCACGGCCACTGTGTCCGCCATGGACCCTGTGGGTGTAATGGATGTGGTGGAAAACCCCCAGCTAAGAGAGCTCGCCCTGGAGATAAGGGAAAAACTCGAAAGGGCTGTTAACAGTATCTAAATCCACCGCAGGGTGAAAAAGCTATCTTTTTCCCCTCTTTATGCGGTGTTCCGTGCTCCAGCTGTATTCGTGGATGAGCAGTTTGTTTGTTGTGATGGGTCTGAACATGAGGAAGTGCTCCATAAGGGTTGTCCTGGAGTAGGTTACAAGATACCACAGTCTGTAATACACCCCGCTTTTTCCCATCCTGGATTCCTTCCACACCTCCCAGGTGACTATGCGGTATCTTCTGAGTGTGCCGTAGTGTTGTCTCTTCTTTTCAAGCTCTTTGAGGAACTCCTTTTCTGAAAAGTTACTGAAGAATTCAGGGCTGAAGAGTGTGAGGACTTCCCTGTAGTTCTCCCTTTCGATGGCAGAGTAGAATCTCTCTGCCATCTTTACAGCAGGCTCCTTTCTTAACTCCTCGCTACAGCCTGCTATAAGAAGTAGAAGAAGTACATAGAGGGTATGTCTGAGGAGTGTCATGGAACAAAAGTATAAAGCAAAGGGATGTGCCTATCAACCTCCCTGCAGGGATACCTTTATTGAGTCTTCCAGTATGGATAGTGCCTGTTGCATCTCATCGAGTGTGGTGGAAAGTGGGGGCATCAGACGGGCTATGTTCTTGTACACCCCGCATTCCACTATTATGAGGCCCCTTTCGATACAGCCTGTCATCACCTTTTCAAGAAGCGGTGCATCTGGCGAGCCATCTCGTTTGACAAACTCTATACCCAGCATGAAGCCAAGCCCCCTTACATCGCCTATACAGGGGTATCTGTTTTTAAGCTCTCTAAGTCTTTCAAGGGCATACTCTCCAACTGTTCTTACATTTTCAAGCAGACCCTCTCTTTCTATTATATTTATCACCTCGATTGCGGTTCTTGCAGAAACAGGGTTTCCACCAAAGGTTGTACCATGGGAGCCAGGCCTCCAGCGTTCCATAAGCTCTTTTCTTCCGCCAACGGCACTTAAGGGCAGGCCCCCTGCGATTGCCTTTGCAAGAACGATTATATCCGGTTCTATGCCGAAGTGCTGGCAGGCAAACCAGCTACCTGTTCTGCCAAAGCCTGTCTGCACCTCGTCCGCTATAAAGAGGATTTCGTATTTTTCTGTAATATCGCGCAGTCTGCTCATGTACTCTCCTGGAGGCACCACATAGCCACCCTCACCGAGCACTGGCTCTATTATAACGCAGGCAACCTCTTCGGGTGTTATTATGTGTGTGAAGAGCCACTCAAGATAGCCCAGACACTCCATCGAGCAGTCTCCACTTTTTCTTCCCATGGGACACCGATAGCAGTAGGGATAGGGCACATGGAATACCGATGGAACCAGGGGATGATAGTTTCTCCTGTAACGGGCAGAAGAGGTGGTAAGGCTTACCGCACCAAGGGTTCTTCCATGGAAGCCCCCGCCAAAGGCTATTATGCCCTGCCTGTGGGTGGCATAGCGGGCAAGCTTTATGGCACCCTCAACAGCCTCTGCACCGCTGTTTGAAAAGAAGAACATCTCTATGGTGCGGGGGGTTATCTCTCTTAGTTTTTCTGCAAGCTCAACAATTGCTGGATAGTAGAATATACAGCCCGAGTGTATGAACCTCTGTGCCTGCTCGCCTATGGCCTTCACTATGGAGGGATGACAGTGGCCTGTGTTGAGAACCGCAAGCCCTGAGGAAAAGTCCATGTATCTTCTGCCATCGGTATCGTACACATATATACCCTCTGCCCTCTCTGCAACTATATCTGTGTGAAACACCAGGGCAGGCGTGAGAAGAGAGCGTGCTTTCTTTATCACATCACTCATTCTGTCAGACTAAAGCTCCTTTTTAAGGTCAAGCAGTCTCTTAAGGTGTGATTTTTCCTCCTCTATGACCTTCTCCACTATGGTTCTGTCCCTTTCGTTTATACCCCTTGCAAGCTCGTAGTAGAAGAGCAGAGAATCCTTCTCCATGGCTATGGCGAAGTTGAGTATATCCTCTTCGTCCTTTACAGTGCTGGCAAGTTCTCTGCCCTCAAGCTCTGTGGTAAACACATGGGCATCTGCCATTGCCCTGAGATATAGCAGGGCCTCCTCCATGTACGGGTCAAAGGGGTTTTCCTCCTGGGGAAGTCTATTGAGAAGACTGCGAAAGTATCTTTTGTGTTTCTCCTCTTCCTGTATAAGATAGTTAAGGGTATCCTGCAGTTTTTTGTCCCCTGTGTGCCTGAGTGCGTCTCTGTAGAACCGCTGGCCGTTTTCCTCTATTCTTACTGCCATCTGAAGCACCTCTTTGCCTGAAAAGCCGAGCATGGTGTGTAAT
>JALUQR010000173.1 GCA_027017505.1 bacterium | reverse complement strand
ATGCAGGAGGGGTCCGCATCCGTAAGAAGCTCGTAGTAGCGTATCATGAGCTCATCGGATATGCTCATGAGTTTACCGTATATCTCCTCTGGTGGTTCTGTTATACCTATGTAGTTACCCAGGGATTTACTCATCTTCTGCACCCCGTCTGTACCCTCAAGAATCGGCATGGTTATGACCACCTGTGGTCTTTCGCCGAACTCACGCTGTAGGGTTCTTCCGACAAGCAGGTTGAAGAGCTGGTCTGTGCCTCCCAGTTCCACATCTGCCTTGAGCACGCAGGAGTCGTAGCCCTGTATGAGCGGGTAGAGGAACTCATGTATGGCTATGGAATGTCCCTGGGTGTAGCGTTTTTTGAAGTCATCTCGTTCGAGCATCCTTGCCACTGTAAAGCGGGATGCAAGCTGTATCATATCCTGTGCACTCATCTGTGACATCCACTGGCTGTTGAAGACCACCTCTGTGGAGTTGCGGTCAAGTATCTTGAAGACCTGCTCTGTGTAGGTTCTGGCGTTTTCCTCAACCTCTTTTTGTGTAAGTGGCGGACGGGTCTCCACCCTTCCAGAGGGGTCTCCTATCATGGCGGTGAAGTCTCCTATAAGGAGTATCACATGGTGGCCCAGGTCCTGAAACTCCCTGAGTTTGTTTATAAGGACCGTGTGTCCCAGATGAAGGTCAGGGGCTGTCGGGTCAAACCCTGCCTTAACGCGAAGGGGTCTTCCTGTGCTCACGCTCTCCTTGAGCCTTTCAAGAAGCTCCCTTTCGTCAACGAGGTCAACGGTTCTCTTTTTTATGACCTGGAGCTGTTCTTCGGGCCCAAGCTGTCTCATACTTGCTCTTTTATCCTTTCTATGCGTGTTGCCCTGCCTGTGGCCACATCCACCTCGAACACAACCCCCTGAAGCTCCACCCTTCCAGGGGCTACCTCAAACCTTACGGGCATCTGTGTCAGGAATCTGTTTATAACAAGCTCTTTTTTCATTCCTATAACAGAGTCCACGGGGCCTGTCATGCCCGCATCCGTTATGTAGGCTGTGCCTCCTGGAAGCACCCTTTCGTCAGATGTCTGCACATGGGTGTGTGTGCCTATAACCGCACTCACCCTGCCATCAAGATACCATCCCATGGCCATCTTTTCGGATGTGGTCTCTGCGTGCATGTCCACCACAACGAGGTTCGTCCTTTTCCTGAGTTCTTCAAGGCAGGCATTTACTGTTCTGAAGGGGCAGTCCAGCTCTTCCATGAATGCCCTTCCACAGAGGTTTACCACCGCTATGTTCATTCCATCTTTTGTAAAAAGCCTTACCCCTGTGCCTGGTGTGCCCTCTGGATAGTTCAGCGGGCGAAGCAGACAGACCGCACTGTCTATAAAGTCCAGCACCTCTTTTCTGTCCCACACATGGTTGCCAGAGGTTATGGCATCTATGCCTGCACCGAGAAGCTCTGAATAGACATCCTCTGTTATGCCGAACCCACCTGCGGAGTTCTCTCCGTTTGCCACCACGAAGTCCACCCTGTGGTGTCTTTTAAGTGCTGGTAGAAGCCTTTTTACAGCCTGTCTGCCTGGCCTGCCTATTATGTCACCGAGAAAGAGTATCCTTAAGGAGTCCGCCATCCAGCCCCATCACCTTGCGTAATTGACAGCCCTGGTCTCTCTTATAACAGTGACCTTTATCTGTCCAGGGTAGGTGAGCTCTTTTTCTATCTTCTTTGCTATCTCTTTTGAGAGGAGTGTCACCTCTCCATCGTCCACAAGCGAGCTTTCCACAATCACCCGCAGTTCCCTGCCTGCCTGCAGTGCGTAAGCCTTCTCCACCCCTTTGAAGCTCTTTGCTATCCTTTCGAGGTCTTCCAGGCGTTTTATGTATGTCTCGTACATCTCCTTTCTGGCACCAGGGCGTGCTGCAGAAAGGGTATCTGCTGCCTGTACGAGTATTGCCAGGAGACTTTCCGGTCTGTCATCGTGGTGCTGGGTTATGGCAGACACTATGAGGGGGTTTTCCCCATACTTTTTGGCAAGCTCTCCGCCTATCTGTGCGTGAGAGCCCTCCACCTCGTGGTCAACCGCCTTTCCTATATCGTGCAGAAGGCCTGCCCTTCTTGCAAGCTTTGTGGGCAGATTGAGCTCCGAGGCCATTATCCCGCATATGAAGGCAACCTCAAGGGAATGGGAGTACACATTCTGTGCATAGCTTGTGCGGAACTTAAGCCTTCCTATAAGCTTCTGAAGCTCGGGATGTATTCCGTGCAGTCCTGTATCGAAGACAGCCCTCTCGCCTGCCTCCTGGATGCTCTTTTCCACCTCCTCTTCCACCTTGCTTACCACCTCTTCTATCCTTGCGGGATGGATTCTGCCATCTGCAATGAGCCTTTCAAGGGCTATCTTTGCTATCTCCCTTCTTACAGGGTTGTGCCCTGAAAGTATGACCGCCTCGGGTGTGTCATCCACTATTATGTCTATACCGGTAATACTCTCTATGGCGCGAATGTTTCTGCCCTCTCTGCCGATGATTCTGCCCTTCATCTCCTCATTCGGAAGATTCACCACAGAGACGGTCCTTTCAGACACATAATCCCCTGCATATCGCTGTATGGCAAGGGCGATAATTTCCTTTGCCTTTTTTTCTGCCTCGCTTCTTGCCTCTTCCTCTATCCTCTTGAGAATCTTTCCTGCCTCACCCCTTGCCTCTTCCTCAACCTTTGAGAGCAGTAACGCCCTGGCATCCTCCTTTGTCATGCCAGAGACCTCTTCGAGCTTTCTTCTCTCCTCTTCAACGAGTCTTGAGAGCTCATCCTCCATCTCCTTGAGTTTTTCC
>JALUQR010000172.1 GCA_027017505.1 bacterium | reverse complement strand
CACAAAACCTGAAGGCGAGGAAAAAGAAGAGGAAGAGCCCAGAGAGGAGTCCTCCTGGCAGGTCGGAGAGACAGAGGAGCCATCAGTATCAGCAGGCTCTGAAGAGGAATCCCCGCAAGAGAAGAAGGCCCCGTCTTTCAGCCTCGAAGAAGAACCAGCCACTGAAGAGGAAAAAGAAGAGGGCCAGTCTTTCAGCCTTGAAGAAGAGCCCCGCTCTGAAGAAGGCCCTGCAGAGCCTGTAACCGCAGAAGAGAGACCACAGCCCCGCATGGAAGAGGAATCCAGAGAGGAAGAAAAACCAGAAGAGAAGGCCGAAGAGCCAGAAGAGCCTGCGGCCGAGGAGGAGAAGAAAGGGGAGCCTGCGGAAGAACCCGTCACAGCGACAGAGGAAGAGGAGAAAAAGGCACCCAGAAGAAGGCTTCCGGTGTTGCTTATCCTGGTGGTACTCCTCTACGGTGGTGGTGCAATACTCTACTTCAGTGGTGCACTGCCAACCATACTTGGCATGCCACCATCTCAGGGTACGGCCAAAACCCTTGAGATAGAGCGCATAAGGGGTGTGTTTGTTGAGAACAAAAACATGGGCACCGTGTTCGCACTTGAGGGAAGAATAAAGAATCTTCGTGAGGAATCCCAGCGTGTGAGACTTGTAAGGGGTATACTCTACAACAAAGAGGGCAAACCCATTGCAACAAAGATTACCTCCCCTGGCAGGATAGTATCGAAAGAAGAGCTCAGGACCCTCTCAAAGAAGGAGCTTGCAAAACACTTCAAGGGACAGAAGACAAGCCTCATACCACCGAGGGGGATAATCCCCGTTATGGTGGTGTTTACAGAGGTGCCCGAGGGGGTGTATCAGGCAGAGCTCGAGGTCATACCCTGAACCATACAACTGCCACACTGCCTTCCAGAGATGCAGAGTATAGAGGCAATAGTGGAATCTCTACTTAAGGATGTGCTCACCCTGCCTGAAAGAAAGATGCAGGTTGAGCTTCTAAAGCGCAGGCTTTCGCTACAGGGCCCTGAAGAGATAGCCCGCATCCTTGAAAGACTCTACACCATGGACTCCTCCATAGAAGGAGTACGAAGGCTTAAATCCATATTCGTGGACCCTGACTCCCTGATAGAGGTCCTCGGAGAGGTAAAGTACAGGCTCACCTACCTTTCAGCAGTTGAAATGGGTATAAAAAGGATTACCCATCTTTTTACAAACCTTCCACCACACAAAAGGGGAGTGAGGGGTTATTCCACAGAAGAAGAGGCAAAGATGGAATTTATAACACTCGGTGAAAGGCGCTCCCTTGCAAAACTCAACGATAAGGACACCATAGACAGGCTTCTTTCAGACCCTGACCCGGTGGTCATAAAAAACCTTCTTTCCAACCCGCGCATAACAGAGACAGAGGTGGTAAAGATTGCCTCACAGAGGCCAAACTCTGCGGAAATACTAAAGCTTGTTGCCACACACCAGAAGTGGTCAAAGAGGTATCCAGTTATAAAGGCTATTGTGCTTAACCCCTACACACCTCCAAGGATTGCAACAGGGCTTCTTGAGTTCCTTCTTGCACAGGACCTTAAACGCATCTCAGAGGACAGAACCCTTCATCCCCAGGTTAAGATGTGTGCACTCCAGCTTCTTAAAGAAAAGGAGGGCAAAAACACCTAATCCTTCTTTCCCCCTTCTCCTGAGCCCTTTTCGTCGTCCGTGGTCTCTCTGCGGAAGTTTTTCAGGGCCCTTCCAAGCCCGCTTCCTATCTCTGGGAGTCTACCCGCACCAAAGATGATGAGGATTATAAGAAGGATTATTATAAGCTCTGTTGTGCCTATACCGAACATCTACATACCAGTGGCTATTATTGTGTTTTTGGGTTAAAATTTACCTTAATAATTTCATATTGACAGAAGAGCACTTTTATGTCAACACAAAGTAGAAAGCTGTGGTGTGTTTTCCTTTCCCTTGTCTTACACATCCTTGTGGGGATGGCACTTTTTTTTCTACCCTCAGGCCCCTCCACCGTGGAAAGAAAACAGCCCGTCTTCGTTGATGTTGTTGCCCTGCCACCGACCGTGAAACCCACAGAAAAGAGGCCAGAAAAACCCTCTGCCTATAGCGACAGAACCGTAAGGGTTGAAAAGGAGAAAACCCCTCCTGAAGAAACAGTTACCAGAAAAAGAAAGAAAAAAACCTCAGGACCACCTGAAAAAAGGGCTCAAAGGATAAGGCCCCTGCAGGAAAAGGTAAAGCCATCCCCTGAAAGGAAAACCACAGAGAATAGGGTTGCCACAGAAAAACCCGCAAAAGAGGCCAGTAAAAGCTCCATCCTTAAGAGGGAAGAACCCTCTGAAAAAACCATACCCCTGCCCTCACCACCTGAGAGAAGGCCAGAACCCCCTGTTGCACTCTTTCCCACAGAGGAAAGGCTTCGTGAGCTCACGGAAAGATACCGCAGGATGCCACCCAAGAGGGAGAAGGGAAAGGTGCTCTCGCTGAATACCTCTGAGCTTAAGTACAGCAGATACCTTCTGGACATGAAACAGAAGATAGAGTTTTACTGGGAATACCCCTTAAGCTCCATACGAAACGGTGAGCAGGGACGCCTCCTTATAGACTTTGTCATAACCAGGGATGGCTCTGTGAAGGACATACGGATAGTTAAGTCCTCAAACTATCCTGCACTGGACGATGCAGCTGTAACTGCCATAAGGCTTGCATCTCCGTTCAACCCCTTTCCAGAGGACTTCACCATAGAGGAGGTCAGGGTTCACGCAAGCTTTGAATACCAGCTCATATTCATCCCCTATCGTTATCGTTAGGGGAATGCCACCTTACAACAGGCCTTCTTGATGCCCTTGCCTCATCAACCCTCTTTACAGGTGCACTGTGTGGGGCGTCTTTCAGAATGGCGGGGTTTTCCCTTGCATCACGGGCAATGCTCTTCATGGCGTCTATGAAGGCATCTATGGTTTCAGGGCTTTCTGTTTCGGTGGGCTCTATCATTATGGCACCCTTTACCACAAGGGGAAAGTAAATGGTAGGAGGATGAAAGCCGTAATCTATGAGCCTTTTTGCTATATCCATGGTGGTAACACCACGGGACTGCTGGTACTTATCGCTGAAGACACACTCATGCATGCAGGTCTGGGGATAGGGCAGATGAAAATCCTCCTTGAGCCTTTCCTTTATGTAGTTTGCATTGAGTATGGCCATCCTGGATGCCTCTTTGAGACCCTCTCTGCCCATCCTCCTTATGTAGGCGTAGGCCTTCACCATGACCAGGAAATTACCGTAGAATGCCCTGCATCTGCCGATACTCTTCGGTGCATCTGTTACGAGACGGTATCTATCGCTGGTCTTTTCCACCCATGGCAGTGGCAGATATGGTGCGAGCTCTTTTTTGACCCCCAGGGGTCCTGAGCCAGGCCCGCCTCCTCCATGGGGGGTTGCAAAGGTCTTGTGGAGGTTAAACTGCACAAGGTCCACCCCCATATCTCCAAGCCTTGCAATACCCATAAGGGCATTCAGGTTCGCCCCATCGCAGTAGACAAACCCACCCCTTGAGTGCACAATGCTGGCTATATCTTTTATATTCTCCTCAAAGAGCCCCAGGGTGTTCGGGTTTGTAAGCATGATGCCTGCTGTGTTCTCATCCATAAGCCTTTCCACATCATGTGGCTCTATTATGCCCTTCTTTGAGGAGCCTATCTCCACCACCCTGAACCCTGCAAGGGCAGAGCTTGCGGGATTTGTGCCATGTGCGGTATCTGGTATTATGAGCTTATCCCTTCTTTCGCCCCTGTCCTTGAAGTATGCGGAGAGCACAAGAAGTCCACACAGCTCACCATGTGCACCTGCAGATGGCTGTAATGTGAGGGCATCCATGCCACCTATCTCGCACAGATAGCTGGCAAGCTCGTGCATGAGCCTTAATGCACCCTGGCAGTGCTCCTCGGGCTGATAGGGATGTAGCCTGGAGAAACCCTCAAGAAGAGCCACATCCTCATCCACCCTGGGGTTGTACTTCATGGTGCACGAGCCCAGGGGATAAAACCCTGTGTCAACACCAAAGTTAAGGGTGGATAGCTCTGTGTAGTGGCGCACCACATCGAGCTCTGAAAGCTCTGGAAAGCCCTCAAGCTCGTCTCTTAAGAACTTTTCGGGTATGAGCTCTTCAGGGTCCACCTGGGGCACATCAACCTCTGGTGGCTCCACAGCCACTCTACCCCTTCGGGACTTCTCAAACACAAGCCTTCTTTCTTTCATCCGTGGAAAACACCCCTTTAAAGTTTCTTCAGTATCAACCTCTTTTTTCTCTCCTCCTTTGGAAGCCTTCGTGACGGGCCCTTTTTTCTGCTCCTAATCTTTTCTTCCTCCTCTTCGTCTTCTATGCCCTTAAGGGCGATGTATTCTGCCAGCTCAAGGCGTTCGAGAAACTCTCCAGAGGATATGCTCACCCCGCCACAGCTTCTGACAAACTCCCTTATATCCTTGTCAGATGATACCACCACCACACCTCCTCCGAGCCCTCTCACATAGTCCTTTATGACACTGTCCGCATCCTCACCCCTTCCTGCAAACACCACCTCTATGCCCTTGAAGTTCTCCCTTCTTCTGTCAAGGCTGGCAGACCCCTTTGCATCGAAGACAACGGTTATCCTCACCCCTGACTTCTGCCTTCTGTACCGCGAAAGCCTTTCAAGAAGGGTGTTCCTTTCAGCCTCTATCCTGCCCGTAAGTCCCCTGCCTGTGGACGCACCCAGAAGATTATAACCATCTATTATTATACGGGACATACCAGTCCACTCCAAAAAGTTCTGCCTGCATTGCACAACATACACGGAAAGATTATCAAAGAGGGCGGGAAGATGTCAACTTCAAAGCCTGCCTCTTTTTTGTGCAGACCGAATCTTCCCTGCACAATTTTTAATCTCCTGGAGGATTCTTCTGAATCTGTAAACCCAGTATAATCAAGCACTTACCAGTTCGGCACAAAATTTGCATTCTTCGCAAAAAGAGCTTTACACCTGGCTCCACAGTGTGTTAACCTTTTGCATAAAACAACAAACAGGGGGTCTTGTGATGAAGAAGATAGAGGCAATCATAAAGCCTTTCAAGCTTGACGAGGTAAAAGAGGCACTCAATGAGATTGGCATACAGGGTATTACTGTTTCTGAGGTAAAGGGTTTTGGCAGGCAGAAGGGGCATACCGAGCTTTACAGGGGTGCGGAGTATGTGGTGGACTTTCTTCCGAAGATAAAGCTTGAGATAGTGGTAAAGGAGGAGCTTGCGGGAAAGGTTGTGGACACCATAGTTAACACCGCAAAGACGGGCAGGATAGGAGACGGCAAGGTCTTCGTACTGCCCGTTGACGAGGCGGTAAGGATAAGGACAGGCGAGAGAGGCGAGGACGCCATATAAAATAAAAAAAACAAGTAAGGAGGGGTATTATGACACCGAAGGAGGTAGTAAAGTTTGCCAAAGAGAATAAGGCCAGGATTGTGGACCTAAGGTTTATGGACTTTATAGGCACCTGGCAGCATTTTTCCATCCCTGTTTCTCAGCTTTCTGAGGAAATTTTTGAAGAGGGTGTTGGTTTTGATGGTTCCAGTATTCGCGGATGGCAGGGCATACAGGAAAGTGATATGATCGTGATTCCTGACCCCGAGACTGCTGCTATGGATCCCTTCACAGAGGTTCCCACACTGGTGCTCATATGCAATGTGGTTGACCCCATAACCAGAGAACCCTACACGAGGGACCCCAGGAACATAGCCCGCAAGGCAGAGGCATATCTTAAGTCAACTGGCATAGGAGATGTGGCATACTTCGGCCCCGAGCCAGAGTTCTTCATACTCGATGACATCCGCTACAGTCAGTCTGCTGACCACGGCTTCTACTTTGTGGACTCCATAGAGGGTATATGGAACTCTGGAAGGGATGAGTGTCCAAACCTGGGGCACAAACCACGCCACAAAGAGGGATACTTCCCTGTTCCACCTTCAGATAGCTGTCAGGACATAAGAACAGAGATGGCCCTTCTTATGGAAGGCGTTGGCATAGAGGTTGAATGCCATCACCACGAGGTTGCAACCGCTGGGCAGGCAGAAATAGACATGCGCTATGACAGCCTTGTGAGGATGGCGGACAAACTTATGTGGTACAAGTACATAGTAAAGAATGTGGCAAAGAAGTGGGGGAAAACAGCCACATTCATGCCCAAGCCTGTATTTGGTGATAATGGCTCTGGAATGCACACCCATCAGTCCATATGGAAGGATGGCAAGCCTGTTTTTGCAGGCGACAGGTATGCTGGCCTCAGTGAGACCGCCCTCTACTACATAGGCGGAATACTCAAACATGCAAGGGCACTGAATGCCTTCTGCAATCCCTCGACAAACTCCTACAGAAGGCTTGTTCCTGGCTTCGAGGCACCGATAAACCTTGCCTACTCACAGCGTAACCGCTCCGCAGCGGTGAGAATCCCCATGTACTCACCATCGCCAAAGTCAAAGAGAATAGAGGTAAGGTTCCCGGATCCATCGTGCAACGGCTATCTTGCCTTTGCAGCAATGCTCATGGCAGGGCTCGATGGCATAGAGAACAAGATAGACCCCGGTGAACCACTGGACAAGGACATCTACGCCCTCAGCCCTGAGGAGCTCGCACAGGTACCATCTGCATGTGGCTCACTGGAAGAGGCCATAGAGGAGCTCAAAAAAGACCACGAGTTCCTGCTTAAAGGCGATGTGTTCACCCAGGATGTGATAGACACCTGGATAGAGTACAAAACCGAAAGGGAGATAAACGAGGTAAAACTCAGGCCCGTTCCCTATGAGTTCTTCCTCTATTATGATGTGTAGGTAAAACCAGCAGGGGGGGCAGACCCTTTTAAAAGGGTCTGCCCCCCTGCTTTTTTCCAACAGCCTGTTATGTCCTTTTATGAAGGCGGAGTATCCTTTTTATTATATCTGTTGTGGACCTGCCTTTAAGAAGCCTTATTCTTCTCACCATGCCACCACAGCCTTTTACAAATTCCTCTCCCACTATCTGGCCTCTCTGCCAGTCAGAGCCCTTGACGAGCACATCTGGTTTTATTGTGGTTATGAGTTTTATGGGTGTGGGCTCATCGAAGACCACCACATAGTCCACCATCCACAGGGCTGAGAGCACTGTTGCACGGTCTTTCTGGCCTGTTATGGGGCGCCCTCTTCCCTTGATCTTTCGTACGGAGCTATCGCTGTTAAGTCCCACAACGAGTATATCTCCCAGGCTTCTGGCCTTCTCAAGGTATTTCACATGGCCTGCGTGGATTATATCGAAACAGCCATTTGTAAAGACAACCTTTTTGCCCTCTCTTATCCTTCTGAGCTCTCTCTGGAGTCCTCTAAGCGTGATGGTCTTTCCCATTCCTCTTATATCACCCTTGCGACCGTAAGTGCATAGACCGTTGCACCTGCCATTTTAAGTGTTCTGGCACACTCCCTTATGGTTGCACCTGTGGTCATAACATCGTCCACAAGGAGCACCCTTCTGTTGCGGACCAGCCTTTCATCCTCCACCCTGAAGGCATCCTTAACATTGGCAAGCCTTTCCTTCTCCTCCAGTGCCACCTGCGGGCTTGTGTGTTTTATCCTGCGCAGTACTCTGGGTTCAACCCTTATACCACTGTGTCTTTCAAGTATCCTTGCAATAAGCAGAGCCTGGTTGAACCCGCGCTCTCTGAGTCTTCTGGGGTGAAGGGGTACAGGCACTATAAGGTCAAAGCAATCGGTGCCGAAAAGTCCGAACCCGTGGATTACAAACCTTCTCAGGCTTTCAACCACTGTCATATCGTAGCGGTATTTGAACCTCCGTATCGCCCTGAGTCCTGCGCCCTGATAGTATATGGCACTTCGTGCCATCTCAAAGGGCTGTCTTTTCTTTATACATCCTGCACAGCGGTGTGTGTCTGTACCTGTAGAGAAGGGTATGCCACATACACTGCAGAAGGGTTTTCTTATCCACCTTACGGTTTTTGCACAGTCTGTACACAGCCCCTCATCTATGAGCCCCTCTCTGCATACAGGGCACAGCGGTGGAAACACCGCATCCAGAAGTCCTGAAAGAAGGCCCATCACCTGCTGACATCCCCTTTTTCTGCAACTGGCAGGAGCACTGAAAATGTGGTGCCCTTGCCCTCGGTGGACTCCACCAGTATATCTCCCCTGTGGTCTTTTATTATGCCATAACTTATAGATAGACCAAGACCTGTTCCCCTGTCAACATCTTTCGTTGTAAAGAAGGGTTCAAATATGCGTGGCAGTACATCCTCGGGTATGCCACAGCCTGTGTCCTTGACTGCGAGTTTTATGTATCTTTTTCCGTTTCTTTCCATAAGCTCTGTGGATACGGTGAGTGTTCCACCCTGTGGCATGGCATCCTTTGCGTTGCTCAGAAGGTTTATAACCACCTGTTCAAGGGCTCCCTGGTTTCCCATTATGGGTGGTAGCTGGGAGAGTCTCTTTTCCACCTTTATGCGGGTCTTTTTTAGCATCTCTCCTGCTATGAGGAATGCATCCTCCACCACTCTATTGACATCCACTGGTTTGAACACCGCCTTGTCTATTCTGGAGAATGTTCTCAGATGGCTTATTACCTTTTCCATCTTCTCTGTTGCCTTGCTTATAAGTTCAAGTTTTCCTGCATCGTCCTTGTACAGTTCCTTGTGTTTGAGCATATGGAGCACCAGTCCTCTTATGGCTGTAAGTGGCTGTGCCAGTTCATGGGCAAGCCCTGCTGTAAATTCACCCATGGCCTTTAGCTTTGAAGAGTGCACAAGCTGTGCCTGTGTGTTTCTGAGTTTTATGTAGGCATTGTGGAGCCTGTTTTCGCTTTCCTCAAG
>JALUQR010000171.1 GCA_027017505.1 bacterium | reverse complement strand
GAATGGTTCTCATCACCATAATAGCCTATTACATAGTGGAACACACCATAGCCATACACACCTGCAAGGAGGACGAGTGCGAGGTGCATCCCATGGGAGTGCCAGCATTCATAGGTATAACCGCACACTCCCTTATAGACGGGCTTGTCATAGGGGTGAGCTTTGAGGCAGACTTCACAATGGGCTTTATAACAGCCATTGCGGTTATACTACACAAGTTTCCAGTGGGTATAACCATAACGAGTCTGCTCGTGCACTCAGGCTTTGGCAGAAAGAGGATTCTGCTTCTTGGCTGGATGGTTGCCCTTGCAACAGTGACAGGTGCCATGGGGGCATATCTTTTCGTTAAGACGGTGGAGCAGAAGATTCTGGGCCTTCTTCTGGCATTCTCAGCAGGCTCGTTCATATACATAGGGGCATCAGACCTTCTGCCAGAAACCCACAAGAACATAAACAAGGTGAACATAATGCTTGTGCTGGCAGGGGTTGTTCTGGTATATTTAATTGCTCATCTTACAGGAGGTCATTGAAGAGATGATACCACGCTACACCAACGAAGAGATGGCACGCATATGGAGCGATGAGAACAGGTTTGCCACATGGCTCAAGGTGGAGCTTCTTGTGTGCGAGGCACTGGCAAAGAGGGGAAAGATACCTGAAACAGCACTTAAGAGGATAAAACAGAAGGCCAGATTCAGCCTTGAACGCATAGAGGAGATAGAAAAAGAGGTAAAGCACGATGTTATAGCCTTTCTCACATCGGTGGCAGAGAATGTGGGAAGGGACTCACGCTACATACACATGGGGCTCACATCATCTGATGTTATAGATACCGCCTTTGCGGTGCTCCTGAGGGATTCAGCAGAGCTCATCATAAAGGACATAAGGGAGCTTTTAAGGGTACTTAAAAAGAGGGCACTCGAGCACAGGGATACGGTAATGATAGGAAGGTCTCACGGGGTGCATGCAGAGCCAATCACCCTGGGGCTTAAGTTTGCGGTATTCTATGAGGAGATGCGGAGAAACCTCGCACGCATGGAGAGGGCAAAAGAGGTGGTCTCGTATGGCAAAATATCAGGGGCTGTGGGAACATTCTCCAACATAGAGCCTTATGTGGAAAGATATGTGATGAGAAGACTCGGGCTTAAGCCCGAGCCTGCATCCACACAGATAGTCCAGCGTGACCGCCACGCAGAGTTCTTCCTGACCCTTTCCATAATAGCATCCTCGGTTGAAAAGATAGCGGTGGAGATAAGACATCTACAGAGAACAGAGGTGCTTGAGGCAGAAGAACCCTTCACCACAGGGCAGAAGGGCTCTTCCGCAATGCCACATAAGCGAAACCCCATACTGAGCGAGAACCTTACAGGCCTTGCACGCCTTGTAAGGGGCTATGCAATGAGTTCCCTTGAGAACATAGCCCTGTGGCACGAAAGAGACATAAGCCATTCCTCTGTGGAAAGGGTCATAGCACCTGATGCAACCATAGTGGTGGACTTTATGCTCAGAAGGCTCACCCATGTGCTCAGAGGGCTTGTGGTCTATCCCGAAAGGATGAGGAAAAACCTTGAGCTTCTAAGAGGGCTTGTGTTTTCACAGAAGGTACTGCTCAAACTCGTGGAAAAGGGCATAACAAGGGAGGAGGCCTACAGGCTGGTACAGCGCTGTGCCATGAAGGTGTGGAGGGAAGATGTGGAGTTCAGAGATGTGCTTAAAAAAGATAAAGAGATTATGGCCCTGCTGAACCCACAGGAGATAGACTCATGCTTCAGCCTCAAGCCATATCTTAAACACATAGACTACATCTTCAAACGGGTGTTTGGATAAACACAAAGGGAGGAGAGGCAATGGTTACAAAGGGTAAAAAGCTCTACGAAGGCAAGGCAAAGATACTCTACGAGACAGACAACCCCGGGCTTCTCATCCAGTACTTCAAGGACGAGGCAACCGCGTTCAACGCCCAGAAAAGGGGCGTGATAAGGGAAAAGGGTGTTATGAACAATGCCATATCAGCAAGGCTATTCGGGTTGCTCGAGGAAAACCACATAAAGACACACTTTGTCGAAAAGCTCAGCGACAGAGAGATGCTCGTTAAAAGACTTGATATAATACCAGTGGAGGTTGTGGTAAGAAACATAGTTGCAGGTAGCCTTGCCAAAAGAATGGGGCTTGAAGAGGGTGTGCCACTTAAGGAAACGGTTGTGGAGTTCTACTACAAAAGCGATGAACTGGGAGACCCCATGATAAATAACTACCACATCCGTGCCTTCGGACTTGCCACAGACGAGGAACTGAAAGAGATGGTTGAAAATGCCCTCAGGGTGAACGAAATCCTCAAGAGGTTCTTCGATGAGAGGGATATACTGCTTGTTGACTTCAAACTTGAGTTCGGCCGTCACCATGGCGAGATTCTCCTGGGCGATGAGATAACACCTGATGGATGCAGACTGTGGGATAAAGGGACACTTGAAAAGCTCGATAAAGACAGGTTCAGAAGGGACCTCGGAAAGATAGAAGAGGCATACGAGAAGGTACTCAAAAAGGTCATGAGCTCATAAAAGACCCTCATGTTTGCAGAGCAGAAAACCACAAATACCACAGGGCTTGAAAGAATGGGGGTGTTCAAGCTCTTTCTGCTGGTGTTCATAACAGGGGGCATATACACCGGCATATGGTTTCTCAAAAGACTGGAGGCATTCAACTCGCTTAACTCGGAGGTAAAGCTTAAACCAGGCCCCTTTGCATTTATAATAGCAGGCTGTGTGGTGAACATAGGCGTAACATTCTTTCTGATTTTTACGGGCAAGGAACTCGGCAGAGAGCTGGCCGATAGCCTTCTT
>JALUQR010000170.1 GCA_027017505.1 bacterium | reverse complement strand
GCCCTTGACCACTACTGAAAGTCTCTGGGCAACATCCTTCAGGCGTGCAACCACACTTTTAAGCCTTTCTGCCATGGTGAGGTTGGCAGATGTCTGCTCGTCTATGGTGTTGAACGCACCTGTAAGCTCTGAACCCTTCTGGATGAGTGTTGCTGTGCCCTCTTCTATCTTGTTGAGTATCTCTTTGAGTTCCTGCATCATGGAGTTCACCTTTTTTGCGTTATCCGAGGCCTCTTTGGTGAGGGCGTTTACATTACCCACCAGTGTTTCTGACTCTTTGAGCATGGTGTTTACCTCCTGGGCGAGGGCCACCTGTGCCTCCACGGCGTGTGTGGTGTTGCCAGCGCTTATCCTGAGGTTTTCTGCCTCCACCTCTATGCGGTCTATCTCTATTGCCTGTTTGTCTATGGCGGTGGATATGGCCCTGCTCTCTTCATCTGCCACCTTTATGGTTTCAGCCACCTTGTTTACAAGGGTTCTGGTGTGGACGGCCTCGTCACTTACATCCTCTATTGCCTCGATGGTGGGTATTATCATCTCGTTTGACCTTGTGAGAAGCTCTTCCACCTCCTGGGCCAGCTCCTGCACCCTTGCACTCATTGCCTCAAACCCGTAGGACTTGCCCGTATCGTCCCTTATGTCCTCCACCTTCAGCGACATGTTGAGTGCCAGTATCTTTATGTCCTCGGTTATCTTTGCAAGGGATTCGGTAATCTTTCTTACATTTTCAGATGCCCTTCTTATTGCCTCAAGCTTTGAGGATATTCGGCTCATGCTCTCCTCACCTGTTGCAACCGCCTCTGTTGCCCTTCTCACCGCCTCTGTGGAGCTTGAGGCCATCTTCTTTATCCTGTTGTTCGTTGCAACTATACCCTTAAGTGCTGCAACTATATCGTTTATCGCTGACTCCTCTCTTTTGATGTTCTTTTCCACTGTTTTGAGCTCTCTCAAGAACTCATCCACCCCGCCCCTTGCATCTCTTGAGTGCTGTAGCACACCCATCATGCCCATGGCTATCTCTGCAGAGGTTCTCTCCACAAACTGTTTGAGAAACTCCGCAAAGCTGTGGGCTATTTTCGTCTGTTTTTCCACACTCTTTGAAATATTGCCCTTTACTATGTTGGTCATCATATCTTCCAGTTCCCTTGTTGCAACACCTATAAGCTCTGCCTGTGCCTTTGCACCCTTTATTATCTCTTCTGACACACCCTCTATATCTTTTGAGCTTTCAGAAAGGCTCTCTGTAACCTCTGTTATGGGTTTTCCGATGGCCCCTGTAAGTACAGTTCCTGTAAGTATCATACCTGCCACCGCAACCGCCGTAAGGCCCACCACAACAAGCAGTGTCCAGTCTGCCATACCCTCTGCCTTGGCAAACTCCTCTTCCACTTTTTCGCTGAGAAGCTGTCTTACTGCGGTGAGCTTTTCCACAAGGGTAGAAAGACTGCGCAGGGCGTCTTTCTCAGAGAAGTTGCCATCTGCAGATATGTTGAAGCCCGCAACCGCCATCTTAAGACCCTCTCCAAGGGGTATGTCCTCTTTTATGAGAAATGTTGCAAGGGAGTCTGTCCTGCTTTTAAGAAGTGCGCCTTTTCTTGCAATCCTCTTTATGGCATCTTCTTTAACAGGTGGCTTGAGCTCATATCTTAACCGTTCGAGTTCTGTAAGCAGGTGTTCTGTTTTGAGAAGATGTGGCAAGGTCTTTTCCTTTGTTATGTAGACCTCATCCCATATGCCTTTTACAAACATCAGGGTTATGACCCCCACCACGAAGCAGGCAACTGTAAAGAGGTAGAAGTTTCTGGTAAGTCTTTCCACGCTGAGTTTGAAGGCCTTTCCCAGCACCTCACCAGGAGTTCTTCCCATAATCTATCCTCCTTTTATCTTTTGAAGGGCGGAGATCAGGAATCTTCCAAGCTCTATGAGCAGAATCTTTCTCTGCCCCGGGACATCAAGGATTCCTGCCCAGAAGTCTCCCTTAAGTCCCTGTGGTTCTTTTATGTGAGAGGTCTCCACTGTTCTTATACCATCAACTGTTGAGGCCACAAGCCCCACCGCCCTGTCCATGCCCTTTTCCCTGCAGACAAGTATTATGGGCATGCTGTGGTCCTCCTGTATACCCAGTATAAACGGGGTGTTGAGCACAGAGATCATCTGGCCTTCAAGTTCCATAACCCCCTTGAGCACACCTGACTGGTTGTAAAAAAGTGGTTTCAGGTGTTTATCGGTTCGCACAATCTCCTTTACATTCTTTGTGGGCAGGGCAAGGTGCCTGCCTCCCGCGGTGAATGTAATAACCTTTATGTCTGCCATCTATCCGATTACACTCTTTATCTTGTTTGTAAGCTCTGCAGGGGCTATGGGTTTTGTCTGGTAGAACTTAAGGTTTTTAAGCCTGCCTGTGCGCTTCCGCTGGTCTTCTTCGAGGTTTTCTTCAGCAAGAGAGGTGAGAAAACCATAGGGTGTGTTCACACCACAGCGCTCAAGCTCCATGGCAACATCTATGCCGTCCATATTGTCTGTGTCCAGAAGGATGTCTATGAGGATGAAGTCAAAGTGCTCGGTCTTTGCCTTTCTTATGGTCTCCTCTGCGGTGGATGTAACCGTTACATCGAACTCCTTTTTGAGTGTGAACAGAAACACATTCCTCATGGATTCCTGGTCATCCAGTGTAAGGATTCTCTTTTTCATTGCTGTTATGCCTCCTGTTAGGCTCTGTTTCCAGGGCTATGCTGCAACAAGCCCTGGAACATTCAGTATTAAGACCACCTCATCGCCCAGGAGCGAGGCACTTGAGAAATACCTCGTCTCAGAGAACATATCCAGGGGTTTTACCGTAAGGGGG
>JALUQR010000169.1 GCA_027017505.1 bacterium | reverse complement strand
AAAATTAAGATTTCCATTGAAGCCCTTTCTGTGGGAAAACTCTAAATTGAAGCCCACATAGGGTATGGAGTGTTCTGCCCTGTACTCAAGCACCCTGGCATACACACAGCTTACGGGCACACCCCAGTATGTTCCCCAGCATCCCTTAATGTGGTGTTCCACCTCATAGTAGCGATAGCCGAGAACAAGGCCAAGGGCAAGGCTCTCGTCAAACCAGAGGTTACGGGTGATACTTGCATCCATGAGCACCCCGGATGCAAGCACATCGTCTGACTCTGTATAGAGGTCTCTGCCAGGGGTGTTCCCTGTACAGAGCGAGCCACAGATGGCAAGGTCGTTTTCAATCCAGTCAGAGTCCTTCATCACACCCGCAGACCCGCTTATGGCTGTAAGGTAGCGAACATCAAGCCTTGTACGGGTATGAAAACGCTGGCCATCTTCTCTGCTGTAGACACTCATGTTGAACCCCACAAAGTGGTTTCCCACAGGAAACTCAAGCTCGCTTTCGCCGTGTCCACCGTGTGCCCAGCTATCATCAAAGCTTATATGATATGTGGTATTGCCCGAAAGGTATCTACCTTCAAAACCCATGGTGAAGAACACCTGCTGTGCAGGGCTTCTGTGCGGAATGAGTATAAATAGAAAGACCAGAAGCAGGAGTCTCTCAAGGGTTGTACCTTTAAGCATCTTAAGGTCTCCCATCTTTTTTTCAGGCAAGCTCTATTATGTCCACCACCTTTTCTTCCTTTCCTATGGCCATTATGTGTGCACCGTGGCAGAACCCGCGCAGTTCTCTTATCTGTCTTGCGGCAATCTCTATGCCTGTCTGTAGCTGGTCGCTCGAGGATTCAAGCTCCTCTATTATTGAGGCTGGCACCTTTATGCCAGGCACATTTGCGTTAAGATAGTGGGCCATCTTTGCAGACTTAAGGAGCAACACACCTGCAAGCACCTTGACATCGAGCCTTACCGCATAGTCGAAGAATTTTTTGAACTTCTCTATATCGAATATTGCCTGTGTCTGGAAGAACCTTGCCCCTGCCCTTACCTTTTTCTCGAACTTTATCCACTCGGGCTCGAATGGTTCTGCCTCTGGAGAGACCACAGCCCCTATGTAGAAGTCAGTGTGTCCCCTCAGTTCCCTTCCCTTAAGGTTAACTCCCCTGTTGAGCCCTGCAGCGGTCTGGATAAGCTGGACAGAGTCAAGGTCATAGACAGGTTTTGCATCCCTGTGGTCTCCGAAGCGGACATGGTCTCCTGTAAGAAGCAGTATGTTTCTCACACCCAGCACCCAGGCCCCCATAATATCGGACTGCAGGGCAAGCCTGTTTCTGTCTCTGCAGGTCATCTGAAAGACAGGCTCCAGGCCCTCCCTTAAAAGCAGTACCGAGCAGGCAAGACTGGACAGCCTCATAACAGCCCTCTGATTGTCAGTAACATTTACCGCAACTATTCTATCCTTCAGAAGCCTTGCCTTCTGGAGAAACTCTGTGGTGTCTGTTCCCCGTGGGGGGCATATCTCTGCGGTTATAACGAATTCTCCCCTGCAGAGGGCATCTTTAAGTCTGGTCTGTGCCATATCCTTGAGAAAGGTCCTTTCAGCTTAAAGACTCTATTATGGATGTGAATATCTTGAGTCCATCGGTTCCTCCCAGAACCTCTTCGCACACCCTTTCTGGATGGGGCATCATACCCATAACATTGCCATCCTCGTTCATAACCCCTGCGATGTTATCAACAGAGCCGTTTGGATTTGCCTCTGGCGATGGGGTGCCGTCGGGACTGCAGTAGCGAAAAAGTATCTGGCCCCTGTCCTCAAGGGCCTTGAGGGTGTCCTGGTCTGCAAAGTAGTTTCCGTCCTTGTGTGCAATTGGTATCCTCAATACCTCACCCTTCCTGCAGGCAGAGGTAAAGGGGGTGTCTGGGTTTTCCACTCTTATGTGGACATTCCTGCATATAAACCTGAGTGACGCATTCATCATCAGCACTCCTGGCAGAAGGCCTGCCTCACAGAGTATCTGAAATCCGTTGCATATGCCTATAACATATCTTCCGCTTTTTGCAACACGCTCAACCTCTGCCATAACGGGCGAGAATCTTGCTATGGCACCTGTGCGCAGATAGTCGCCGTAGGAGAATCCACCTGGCAGTATAAGGCAATCAATGCTTCTGTCTATGGATGTTGACTTGTGCCAGACATAGGAGACATCTTTTGAGAGCACATTTTTGAGCACATGGTAGCAATCGTGCTCACAGTTGGAACCTGGAAATACAACCACACCGAACTTCATCTATTCTGTCACCTCTTCTATGCGGAATTCCTCTATCACCGGGTTTGCCAGAAGCTCCTGACACATCTTCTCAACCCTTGCCCTTGCGTCCTCCTGTCGCAGGCTACTCAGCTCAATCTCTATGAACTTTCCCACCCTCACATCCCTGACCTCTTCAAAGTGCAGTGAATGGAGGGCATCCATCACCGCCCTTCCCTGCGGGTCAAGCACACCCTTTTTGAGTGTTACATACACATTAAACCTCATCTTCCACCTCTTCTGTGAGTCTGTTTATCCTGTACTGCAGATAAAACACTGTAAAGAGAAATGTGCCGAGCCATGAAACGGTTGTGTTGAAGTGCTCCATGAGTATCCTTCTGAGCTTGAATGCCTGCACCAGAAGAACCACAGCAATCACTATGTTAAGCATATCACCTGTTAAAAGAAGGCTATCGGCCAGCTCTCTGCCGAGTTCCTTGCCCGTAAAAATCAGAAAGAATGTTACGCCTATGTTCACCACACAGCCTGCTATTATAAATGCAAAGGGGCCTGGTTTAAGCTTTACCTCTGAATTAAGAG
>JALUQR010000168.1 GCA_027017505.1 bacterium | reverse complement strand
TTTTATTCCGTCTCTTTGCTTTTTTCCATGTGCATGCGGTCGAGTTCTTCTCTTGATGGGAAGCCATCGAGCTTCATGCCGAAGTCCAGCCCCATGCTGTGGAGAATCTCCTTTATCTCGTTGAGGCTCTTTCTGCCAAAGTTCTTTGTCTTGAGCATCTCCTGTTCTGTTTTCTGCACCATCTCGCCTATGTACTTTATGTCTGCGTTCTTAAGGCAGTTTGCACTTCTTACAGAAAGCTCAAGCTCATCCACTGTTTTAAAGAGATTTTCGTTGTACCAGGGTTTATTTTCCAGTTTTTCTTCCACGCTCTCCTCTTCTGTGCCCTCTTCCTCTTCAAAGGGTATGAACACAGAGAGCTGATCTTTCAGTATCTTTGCTGCTATTCCCACTGCGGTCTGCGGGTCTATGGCACCTGTTGTCCACACCTCGAGTGTGAGTTTATCGTAATCTGTTCTGTGTCCCACGCGAGCCTGGCTCACATCGAATGTTGCCCTTATTACGGGCTGGAATATGGCATCTATGGGTATAACACCCACAGGGGCATCTGGCAGTTTGTTTCTTTCAGCAGGCACATAGCCCCTGCCCGTTTCAACGGTCATCTCGCAGACAAGCTTACCATCCTTACCAACGGTTGCTATGTAGAGGTCAGGGTTAAGCACGGTTACCGCGGGGTCACACTCTATGTCCCCTGCCCTTACCTCTTTCGGTTCTGTAACATTCAGCCTTATGGTCTTGGGGCCCTCTCCATCGAGCTTGAGTCTCACCTGTTTAAGGTTAAGTATAATGTCTGTAACATCCTCCTTGACCCCTGGAATACTGGTGAACTCATAGAGGACTCCGTCGAATTTTACATTCGTTATGGCTGCACCACGAAGGGATGAAAGCAGGATTCTGCGAAGCGAGTTACCCAGGGTTGTGCCATAGCCCCTCTCAAGGGGCTCTGCAACGAACTTTCCGTAGGTGTCTGTGAGTTTGACTGCCTCGAGTTTCTTTGGTTTTATAAGGTCTCGCCAGTTTTTCTGCATATTCTGCATGGTCTGCATAGTCCCCCCGTTTTTGTGAAATAATGTTATTTAAACTACTTTGAATAAAGCTCCACTATCAGGTGTTCCTCTATGGGCATGGTAACATCCATTCTCTGTGGCAGTCTTGTTACAACACCCTTGAGCCCCTCTGCGTCCATGGAGAGCCATTCTGGTACACCCCTTTTTTCTGCGTTCTTGAGATTCTCCTTTATCTTCTCACTGCCTCTGAGTTTTTCACCCACCTCTATGGTATCTCCCTCGCGCACCAGATAGGAAGGTATGTTGACCTTTCTGCCGTTTACCCTGAAGTGTCCGTGGGTGACCATCATCCTTGCCTCTCTTCTTGAGGAGGCAAAGCCCAGTCTGTAGACCACATTATCGAGCCTTCTTTCAAGCAGAGAAATCAGGTTCTCGCCTGTAACACCCCGCATCCTTTCTGCCTTCTCGAAGAGGTTGCGGAACTGGGTCTCAAGAAGCCCGTACATGCGTTTTACCTTCTGTTTTTCCCTGAGCTGTAGCCCGTATTCACTTATCTTGCTTCTTGACTGGCCGTGCTGGCCTGGTGGATATGGTCTTCTCTCAAAGGCGCACTTGTCTGTAAAACATCTTTCTCCTTTGAGAAAGAGTTTCATTCCCTCGCGTCTGCAGAGCTTGCATACAGGACCTGTGTATCTTGCCAACTTCTACCTCCCTGAGTTTTAAAAAGTATCAGACCCTTCTTCTCTTTGGTGGTCTGCAACCGTTGTGTGGTATCGGGGTAACATCTCTTATAAGGGTTATGCTCAGGCCAGCGGTCTGCAGACTCCTGAGTGCTGCCTCTCTGCCTGCCCCTGGCCCCTTTATGTGCACATCCACGCTTTTCATGCCACACTCTATGGCCTTTCTTGCAGCAGCGGTGGCTGCCACCTGTGCTGCAAAGGGTGTGCCCTTTCTTGAACCCTTGAACCCCTCACTTCCCGCACTCGCCCAGGCAACCACATTGCCCTGCGGGTCTGTTATGGTCACTATGGTGTTGTTGAATGTGGCCTTTATGTGTGCAACCCCTCTGGGTACATTCTTCTTTGCCTTCTTAACCCTTGCCATTGAAAGACTCCTCCGAAACCTTTATTTTTTGGTCTTTATGGCCCCCTTGCGTGGCCCCTTTCTTGTTCTTGCGTTTGTCCTTGTGCGCTGTCCCCTCACGGGCAGTCCCATCCTGTGGCGCAGACCACGATAGGTGCCAAGGTCTATAAGCCTTTTTATGTTCATGGCAATCTCTTTTCTCAGGTCACCCTCCACCTTGTACTCGCTGTCTATTATCTTTCTTATCCTTGAGACCTCCTCATCTGTGAGCTCCTTTGCCCTCTTTGAGGGGTCTACCTCTGCCTTCTTGAGTATCTTTGACGCAGAGGAGCGCCCTATCCCGTATATACGGGTGAGGGCTATGTCTATTCTCTTGTCCTTTGGCAGGTCAACTCCTGCTATCCTTGGCACCTTTCCAGAACCTCCTTCTTTATATTAACCCTGGCGCTGTTTGTGTTTTGGGTTCTCGCACATAACCCGCACCACACCCTTGCGCCTTACAATCTTGCACTTTGCGCATATCTTCTTTACAGAGCTTCTTACCTTCATCTCAATCTACCTCACTTTACCCTGTATACTATCCTTCCCCTTGTAAGGTCATAGGGAGACAGCTCCACTATGACCTTATCACCTGGCAGAATCTTTATAAAGTACATCCTCATCTTTCCTGACACATAGGCAAGCACCCTGTGTCCGTTTTCGAGCTCAACCCTGAACATGGCATTTGGCAGGGTTTCCACCACTGTGCCCTCTACCTGTATGGCCTCTTCCTTTGGCATAACCCCCCTTATGGTTTGCTCAGAACGATGGCACCATCCTTTGTTATTGCCACCGAGTGCTCGAAGTGTGCTGAAAGGCTACCATCTGCGGTTACAGCTGTCCAGCCATCTTCGAGTATCTTTACCGCGCTTCCGCCTGCATTCACCATGGGTTCTATGGCCAGAACCATACCCTCTTTGAGTTTCATGCCCTTTCCAGGGCTTCCAAAGTTTGGCACCTGTGGTGCCTCATGGAGTTCCCTGCCTATGCCGTGTCCAACAAATGCCCTTACCACGGAAAACCCTGCCCCTTCTGCACAGCTCTGTATCGCATGGGATATATCGTAAAGCCTGTTTCCCTCTCTTGCGTTCTCTATGGCAAGCTCAAGGCATCTTCTTGTAACATCCACAAGTCTCTGTGCCTCCGGGCTTATACTTCCCACTGGCACGGTTATCGCAGCATCCCCGTAGTAGCCATCGTAACACACACCGAAGTCTATACTGACTATATCTCCCTCTCTGAGCACCTTCGCCTCAGAGGGCATCCCGTGGACAACCTCATTGTTTACCGAAACGCAGAGGCAGTAGGGATAGCCGTTGTATCCCTTGAATGCTGGTATGGCTCCTCTCTTTATGGTTTCCTCCTCGCATATCCTTTCAAGCTCCATGGTGCTTACACCAGGGGAAACCCTCTCCTTCAGAACCTCCAGCACCTCTGCAACTATCCTGTTACTTCTTCTGAGCTTCTCTATCTCAGCCGGGGTTTTCAGTATAACCTCTTCTATCCTCAATTGCCTTTATGATGTTCTCAGTAATACTGTCCATACTGCCGATGCCATTTACAGCCCTGTAGAGCCCTCTTTTTTTATAATATTCTATCACAGGTCGTGTCTCTTCTTCATATATCCTGAGTCTTGCCTTTATTGTCTCCTCCTTGTCGTCATCACGCTGGTAGAGTTCTCCACTGCACTTATCACATGTGTCTGTATTCACCGGTGGGTTGAATGTTACATGGTATACCGCTCCGCATACCCTGCAGACCCTTCTACCGCTGAGCCTTCTTACAAGCTCTCTTTCCTCCACCTCTATGCCAACCACCGCATCTATTTTTTTACCCATCTTCTCAAGTGTTGTATCCAGTGCCTCTGCCTGTGCCACATTTCTGGGGAAACCATCCAGTATGAACCCGCCTGCACAGTCCCTGTTTCGAAGTCTTTCTGCCACCATCTCCACCACAAGCTCGTCTGGCACAAGCACGCCTCTTTCCATGTAGTCCTTTGCCTTGAGTCCCAGAGGAGTCTTCTCCCTTACATTCATCCTCAGTATATCGCCTGTTGAAATCTGCGGTATATGGAACCTCTCCGAGAGTATCTTTGCCTGTGTTCCCTTACCAGCTCCTGGTGGACCCATAAGTATTATATTCATGACTCCTCAAGCGTACCTTCCTTTTATTTTTCCCTTCCTTAAAAGCCCCTCATAGCTGCGGGCGAAAAGGTGTGCCTCTATCTGCTGGGCTGTATCCATGGCCACGCCCACCACTATGAGGAGCGCTGTACCCCCGAAATAGAAGGGCACATTGAACTCCCATATGAGTATGCTGGGCAGTATGCATACCGCTGAAAGGTACAGCCCGCCCCAGAATGTAAGCCTTGAGAGAACCCTGTCTATATACTCAGCGGTATTCTGCCCCGGTCTTATTCCGGGTATAAAGCCACCGTATTTTTTAAGGTTCTCCGCAACATCCTTGGGGTTAAAGAGTATTGCGGTATAGAAGTATGCAAAGAATATTATAAGCCCCACATACAGCAGGTTATAGAGCCATCCGCCTGGATTAAGGCTTTCCGCAAGCCTGCTCATAAAGGGTATATCCGTAAGACCCACCACCGTTGCTGGAAACAGTATTATGGACGATGCAAATATTGGTGGTATAACCCCTGAGGAGTTTATCTTGAGCGGTAGATGCTGTACTCCTCCGCCCATCATCTTTCTGCCCACTATTCTTTTTGGATACTGTATGGGTATCCTTCTCTGTGCTGTTTCCACATACACTATGAATGCAACTGTTGCTATCATTATAAACAGTATCAGAAGTGCCAGGAGGAACTCTATCTCTCCTGCCCTCACAAGGTTTATGGTGTTGCCCACTGCAGAGGGCATTCTTGCCACGATTCCTGCAAATATTATAAGGGATATGCCATTTCCTATACCCCTTTCGGTTATCTGCTCGCCAAGCCACATTATAAAGGCTGTGCCTGCGGTAAGTGTTATGGCTGTCAGTATCCTGAACGGCCAGCCTGGCTCAAGCACTATGGGCTCTCCGCCAGGGCCTGTCATCTTCTCAAGCCCTATGCTTATCATTATACCCTGAACCGCACTCAGCACCACGGTAAGGTATCTTGTGTATTCGGTTATCTTTTTTCTTCCCTGCTCACCCTCCTTCGAGAGTCTTTCCAGATGGGGCACCACCACTGTAAGAAGCTGTAGTATTATGGCAGCGCTTATGTATGGCATTATACCCAGTGCGAACACCGAGAAGTTCTCGAGCGCACCACCTGTGAACATGGTTGCCATATCGAGCAGTGTGCCCCTTGCAGCCCTGAAGAATCCCTTGAGAGCCTCCGCATCTATCCCCGGTGTGGGTATGAACACCCCGATGCGGTATACAGCAAGAAGAAACAGGGTAAAGAGTATTCTTCTCTGAAGCTCCGGTATCTTGGCGATATTTATTGCAGGAACCTTCTTTTCCACCCCTTAAAGAACCTCCACCTTACCGCCACAGGCCTCTATCTTCTGTCTGGCGGACTCACTGAAGTGGTCTGCCCTGACGGTAAGTGCTATATTTATATCCCCGTCTCCGAGCACTTTCAGGGGAAGCCCCTTTTTCTTTATGAGTCCCTTTTCAATGAGCACCTCTTTATCCACCACATCGCCCTCTTTGAACCTCTCTGCCAGCACGCCCACATTTATAATAGAATAGGTCTTTTTGAATATATTTGTAAAACCCCTTTTGGGCAGTCTTCTTTTAAGTGGCATCTGTCCGCCTTCGAAACCTGCCCTCACACCGCCACCTGTTCTTGAGTTCTGTCCCTTTGTGCCTCGTCCTGCGGTTTTACCCCAGCCAGAGCCCTCGCCCCGGCCGACCCGTTTTTTTCTCTTTACCGCTCCGCAGGGAGGTTTGAGTCTGTCAAGCATCTTCTGCCTCCTTAAGCTCCTCAACCTCTACAAGGTGTGAGACCTTCTGTATCATCCCCCTTATTGCGGGGTTGTCCTGGAAGACCCTGCTACGGTTGAGCCTTCTCAGGCCAAGCCCCTCAAGGGTTCTCCTCTGTCTGCGTGAGTAACCTATTGGACTCTTTTTCAGTGTAACCCTGATTTTGCTCATCTCAATATCTCTTCCAGTTTTTTTCCTCTAAGGCGTGCCACCTCTTCGGGGCTACGCAGTTTCTTAAGGGCCTCTATGGTTGCCTTCACCATGTTGTGCGGGTTGTTCGAGCCAAGAGACTTTGTGAGCACATTGTGAATACCCGCACTTTCCACAACAGCCCTCACACCACCACCTGCTATTATACCCGTGCCCTGGGATGCTGGTTTCAGTATCACCTTGCCAGCACCGTATTTGCCCGTAACAGCGTGTGGTATTGTGCCGTTAACTATGGGTATCCTGAACACATTCTTCTTTGCCTTCTCTATGGCCTTTCTTATGGCATCTGGCACCTCGTTGGCCTTACCGAGCCCGTATCCTACCCAGCCCTTGCCATCGCCAACCACAACCACAGCATTGAAGCTGAAGCGTTTGCCACCCTTTACAACCTTTGATACCCTGTTCAGATATACCAGTCTATCCTTTAATTCCAGCTCCTCTGGATTTATCTTCTCCAACTTCATGCCTCCTTAAAAGTTTATCCCCGCACTCCTTACCCCTTCTGCAAGGGCTTTTACTCTGCCGTGGTAGAGGTAGCCACTCCTGTCGAAGACCACCTTATCTATTCCCTTCTTCTTTGCCAGTTCTCCCAGATATTCGCCCACCTTTCTTGCAGCCTCTGTCTTTTTAAGCCCCTTTATGGCATCTCTCAGCTGAGGGGTAAGTGTGGATGCTGAAACAAGGGTTCTGCCCTCTATGTCGTTAATAATCTGGGCGTAGATGTGCTTGTTGCTTCTGTACACATTCAGGCGCAGTCTTTCGGGTGTGCCGAATATCTTCTTTCGCACCCTTGCCTTTCTTCTGTACCAGCCTGTGAGTCTTTTTCTCTTCATGGGGTATTAACCTCCAGCGCCTTTACCTGCCTTTCCTGCCTTTCTTATTATCACCTCGTCACTGTAGCGTATACCCTTGCCCTTGTAGGGCTCTGGCGGACGAAGCGAGCGTATCTCTGCTGCAACCTGTCCGACAAGCTGTTTGTCACAGCCCGAAATGGTTATGGATGTCTGTTTGTCCACCTTTGCACTTATACCTTCTGGCAGTCTGTAGCTTACGGGATTTGAATAACCCAGAGAGAGCACAAGGGTATCTCCCTTAAGCTCTGCCCTGTATCCCACGCCCACAATCTCGAGCTTCTTTTCGAACCCCTGGGATACACCCTTAACCATGTTGGCTATGAGGGTTCTTGTAAGCCCGTGCAGTGAGCGTGCAAGCCTTGAGTCATCCCTTCTTTCAACCCTTATGGTTGAGCCCTCAACGCTGACCTTCACCTCATCCCTTATGGCCATGCTCAGCTCTCCCTTTGGCCCGCTCACACTTATCCTTCCATCCGAAAGGTTCACCTTCACGCCCTGTGGTATCTCTATTGGCAGTTTTCCAATCCTCGACATGGCCCACCTCTTTAACACACCGTTCCTATAAGTTCTCCACCAACACCCAGTCTTCTTGCCTCTTTATCTGACAGTATTCCCTTGGATGTTGACAGTATGGCTATACCCAGCCCGTTCATTACCCTGGGTATCTCGTCTTTTCCCACATAGATCCTTCTGCCAGGTTTGCTCACCCTTTTGATTTCTGTTATAACCCGCTCTCTGTTTGGCCCGTACTTGAGCCTTATTCTCAATATCCTTGGCCAGCCCTCCTCGATGGTGGAATAATCCTCTATGTAGCCCTCTTCCTTTAGTATCCTTGCTATCTCAAGCTTTATCCTTGAGAGAGGAATATCCACCTCCCTGTGGTTTGCCTGTATGGCATTGCGTATTCTTGTGAACATATCTGCTATGGGATCTGTGGTTACCATCACCCTGCTCCTTACCAGCTTGATTTTATAACGCCTGGCAGTTCTCCCTTGAGTGCCATGGTTCTGAGACATATTCTGCACATATTGAACTTCCTGTAATACGCCCTTGCCCTTCCGCACAGCGGACAGCGGTTGTACTGTCTTACCTTAAACTTTGGTTTCCTTTTAGCCTTTGCTATGAGAGCCTTTCTTGCCAATCTTCTCTTCCCCCTGTGTTTTTACTTTCTGAAAGGCATGCCCAGGTGTCTGAGCAGTGCCTTTCCCTCTTCATCTGTCTTTGCGGTGGTATTTATGGTTATGTTCATACCCCTGATTTTATCAACCTTATCGTAGTCCACCTCTGGGAATATTATCTGCTCCTTTATACCCAGGGTGTAGTTTCCCCTTCCGTCGAATCCCCTATCGCTTACACCCTTGAAGTCCCTTATTCTGGGCATGGCAAAGTTTATGAGTCTGTCAAGAAACTCATACATCCTTGCCCCGCGCAGTGTAACCTTACATCCTATGGGCATACCCGCACGAAGCTTGAAGGACGCAATGGACTTCTTTGCCCTTGTTACAACGGGCTTCTGTCCTGTTATGGCACTTAAGTCCTTCATGGCACTGTCTATAACCTTTATATCTCTTACCGCCTCTCCAAGCCCCATGTTTATAACTATCTTCTCCAGCTTTGGCACCTGCATTATGTTTTTGTAGCCAAACTCCTTCATGAGTTCTGGCACCACTTTATTTTTGTATATTTCCTTCAATCTGGGCATCATTTATCAAGCACCTCGCCACAGGATTTGCAGTATCTTACCTTTTTTCCATCCTCAAGGAACTTTCTTCCCACGCGCACCCCCTTTTTACACTTATCACATATAATCATAAGGT
>JALUQR010000167.1 GCA_027017505.1 bacterium | reverse complement strand
ATCAAGGGCATCAAACAGGCGAAACTCCGCAACTATCACATCCTCCTTTACCTTGAGCCCTCCCTTCACGATGAGCTCTGTTCCTGTTGCACGCCACAGGGAAAAGGGTATGTTCTCTGAGTGAAGACCCTCAAGGGTTGCACCCTCTGGATGGTACGAGGTGTCTATGAGCTCGAAAAAGCCTGAAAACTCAAGGTCAGCGGTAAGGGTCTCCTCTATCTCCTTCTTTATGGAGGAGAACTCTGGCCTTCTTTTTCCACCATCCTCAAGGGCTACAAGCTCCACTATGGCAAGGGGCACCTTCCTTGCAGAGGGAGAGGATATGTCTATATACACCTTGGAGTATGCCCTCGGTGGAGATGTTACAAGAAACAGTATCACTACAGCGGTGAGTGCTCTCAGTGTCATCTCTTCTGTGTTCCCTCCATAATGTGTTTTTTTTACACGCATTCTTTAAGGCAGAACCTTATGCCCACCTCAAGGGTGTCTCCCAGCTGTGGAGGCAGTTTTGGAAATGGTGCGGACTTCCTTACAGCCCTTATTGCAGAGCTATCAAAGAGTGCATCCCTGGAGCTTTTCTCCACCTCTATGTGAAGAACTCTACCGTCCTTTCCAATGGTTATGGAGAGTATCACCTCGGGGTTGTTCTCCTCCACCTCCGGGTAGACCCAGTTTGAGTGGATAAGGCCTGCTATTGTATTGTAATACTCCATGAGCTCCAGTTCAAAGGTTTTGGATACCTGTGGGCCTTTCTGCGGGCTCCTCTCCCTTATGACTATGCGACTGAAGCTTTCAAGCTGTGCCCTTATCTCTTCAAGCTCCCTCTTTCTCTGTTCTTCCCGAAGCATGCGCTTTCTTTCAAGCATCTGTATGGTCTCCTCGAGTGCCTCCTGGGCCTCTCTTTCCTTTACCCGTTCCTCTATGGCCCTTATTCTCTTTTCAACCACCAGGGTTTCATCCACCACGGGCTGTTTTTTTACAGGGGTCTTTTCAGCCTGTGGTTTTTTCTTTGCTGTTTTTGTGGGCTTTTTTTTCACCTTCTTTGGCAGTACCACGGGTTTCTTTACCGCCTTCTCTGGAGGCTTTTTTACTGCCTTTTTTACCTGTTTTTTAACAGGCCTCTTTTTTACCACCTTTTTTCTTACAGTCCTTTCCACCCCTGCGGGTGGAGAGACCAGCTCAACGGTGGTGTATGTGGGAGGTAGGAATACCCTTTTTGGTTCTGTCTTTACAATGAACAGGGCTAAAAGGAATACCACATGCAGGACAGTGGAGATGGCGAGCATCTTTTTAAATCTGGGGTCTTCCTGCCACAGGTGGGAGTAGAAGATGCCCTCTGTGGGGTTTTTCTTGTTATCTTTTACTGACAGGTTCGGTCACCATCCCTATCTTTTCTATGCCTGCATTCCGTATTGCACCCATAACCTGGGCAACCCTGCCATAGGATACCCTTTTGTCTGCCCTCAGGTAGACCATCCTTGCGCCCTTTTTTCTGTAGACGGTCTTGAGGGTCTGCCTGAACTCTGCGTCCTTTACCTGTTTTCTGTTTATGAATATTCTGCCCTTTCTGTCTATGGACACTATCACCGGCTCCTTTGGTGTGGTGAGGGTGGATGTTTCAACCTCTGGAAGGTTTACATCTATGCCTGTTTCAAGAAGAGGTGCGGTTACTATGAATATAACCAGAAGCACCAGCATTACATCCACAAGGGGTGTTACATTTATGTCTGACAGCAGACTCCTGCGTCGCATATTTACTGTTCTCCCTGTTTCCTTGTTTCGCCGAGTTTAAGGAGAAGGTCTACAGAGAAGCTCTCTGTTGCCTGCAGAAGTCTCTCGATGCGGGAGGTCAGGTGATTGTACCCTATTACTGCGGGTATTGCTGCAAAAAGCCCCATGGCGGTTGCCACAAGTGCCTCTGCTATTCCAGGGGCGACAACCGCAAGGTTTGCCGTTCCCTTAAGCCCTATGGAACGGAAGGTGTTCATTATACCCCACACCGTGCCAAACAGCCCTATAAATGGTGCGGTGTTTGCGGTTGTTGCAAGAAACTGTATGGACTTTTCAAACCACACACGCTCGCTCTCTATCCTCTTCTGTATCACCCTGTTGAGACCAGCACCTGTTATGGATGATTGCATGGCGGTGTGTACATCCTTTATAAGACGGCTGAAGGGTGTGAACTCATATGTCCTTGCCACATGGAGCATCTGCTCTGGCTCCTGGCTCTTTACAAAGAGGTTGTAAAAAGAGGAGCTTTCCCTTTCAGCCCTTCGCAGTATGCTTATCTTGTAGAGTATCAGGGCCCATGTAACAACAGACATTACAAGAAGAATCAGCAGAACCAGCTTTACCACAGGCCCTGCTCCCCATACCATCTCCCATAAAAGGGTATTGCCTTGAGGTGTCATGATTAGATATACTCCTTGGTTTTATTTGAAAGCTTAAATTAACATTTTTGCATTCTTAAAGTCAACAGTTATGGATTCTTACCCTCATGCCGATATTATAGAGGAAAATAGCCCCCTGTGTGGCTTGACATACTGGCATTTTCATATAAGTTTCTCTATTAAGAAGGAGGGCTGTCCAGACAGATATGGAGGAGAGAAGAAGAGGACTCGTAGAGGTAAAGGTTTGGGACTGGCAGTTGAGGGTGCTTCACTGGACCATTGCGTTGCTGGTTATAACGCTTCTTCTGCTCATAGTGTGCTATGAGTGGCTTGAGGATATGGGCATAGAGGAGGACTCCCTTGAACCCCTGCTGAAAACCCACGCGTACATAGGACACATACTGGCGGTTGCCTTCATACTGCGCATTGTATGGGGATTTGCAGGTAACAGATACGCAAGGTGGTCTGACATAATAGGACTTAAGTGGTCCGATATATGGGGACACATAAGGTGGATACTCGGTGGACTTAAGGGTCTGCCACCTGTAAACATAGGGCACAACCCGCTTGCCTCCCTCTTCTACATAGCCCTTTTTATGGTGCTCACCACACAGGTCATATCTGGCATCATACTGGCAGGTGAGGAGTTCAAGATGTTTCCAGGAAATCTCATTGTTAAACAGGGGTTTGTAACACACGCAGGCACCGCAATAGCCCATGGAGACGAAAACGAGGAAGAAGAGGAGGGTATTGAGGAGGTCTTCGAAGAGGTACACGAGTTCGGATTCTACTTCATCATATTCTACCTTGTAGCCCACCTTACGGGGCTTGTACTCCACGAGGTTGGAGAAAGAAGGGGGCTTTTTTCCTCGATGATAAACGGCAGTAAATACTACCACGAAGAGGAGCTCAAAAAGGAGGATTTTTCCTGAAACTTGCCCTGAATTTTCATTTAAAAATAACAACTTACGCAATTGCTTAAAAAAATTTAATCTAACCCTACAATTTCTCTTGACAACTTTATGACAAAAGTCATATAATTCGCTTAAATTAAGGGGGCGGGAATGGGAGCTAAACCCATCAAGAGGCTCAATATTAAAATATGCCAGGGTGGACAGCGCCTGAAGGTGCTGTCTGTCTCTGGCATTATTTTTTAAAGAAAGGAGGTATATAATGGTCCGTCGTGTAACAAGGAGGCTTTTGGTGGCAAGGGTTCTCTTGCTCGTTGCACTGCTGTCTGCAGGACTGCTCTTTATGGTGCCTGCGATGAGTTCTGCACAGGGTGATGCTGATGTTGGCAGGGCGCTCTTTACAGGGGAGCGTTCATTTACCAATGGTGGTCCTCCGTGTATATCCTGTCACAACGCTGGCAGGATAGGTGCCCTCGGTGGTGGCACCCTTGGACCTGATCTTACAAAAGTATGGGAGCAGAAACCATTCTTGCTTGATCCCAACTGGATTAATAGCGAGGGTGTACCTGTGATGGGCCCTATCTTCTCGCGCCATAAGGTGACAGACGAAGAGGTGGAGCATCTTAAGGCATTCTTCAGTGCTGTTGCAAGCGAGAGTCCTGCAGGAGGAGGAGGTAAATTCCTCACCGGTGGCATAATAGGTTCAATAGTAATGCTTGTATTTTTCAGTATCATCTGGAGCAACCGTTACAGAAAGAGGTGTCAGGGCACAGCACATGATGCCCTTTGGAGAAAATTATGGTGGAAAAGGAGGGAGGTAAGAGATGGCTACTTCATGGATACAGGATGTAGTTAACCCGGCTAAACGAGGCTGGGAGGAGTTTTATCGCAACCGATGGCAGTACGATAAGACCGTAAGAAGCACCCACGGTAACAACTGCACGGGCGGATGCAGTTGGTGGGTGTATGTGAAGGACGGGCTTATCACCTGGGAACTCCAGGCAACGGATTATCCCCTGCTTCAGGAACACATACCACCCTATGAGCCCAGGGGATGCCAGAGGGGTATATCCTCCTCGTGGTATGTGTACAGCCCGGTAAGGATAAAGTATCCTTACATAAGGAGCACACTTCTGGAGTACTGGAGAGAGGCAAAGAAAAAGTACAGTGACCCTGTTGACGCATGGGCAAGCATTGTTGAAGACCCCGAGAAGAGCAAAAAGATTAAGTGGTCAAGAGGAAAGGGTGGTTTCCGCAGGTATACCTGGGATGAGGCCTGCGAGATTATAGCAGCTGCCCAGATATACACCATAAAGAAGTACGGGCCAGACCGTAACATAAGCTTCTCGCCCATACCTGCCATGAGCCAGGTCAGCTACGCAGCAGGTGCAAGGTATCACCAGCTCATAGGCGGGGTGAGCATGAGCTTCTATGACTATTACACAGACCTTCCTCCATCATCACCTGAGATATGGGGTGAGCAGACCGATGTGTGCGAGAGTGCAGACTGGTATAACTCCGGCTACATAGTCATACTGGGCTCCACACCCAACAGGACAAGAACCGCAGACTGCCACTTCATAAGCGAGGTAAGGCACGGTGGTGCAAAGGTTGTGGTCATGTCGCCTGACTACTCTGAGGTCACAAAGTATGCAGACCTCTGGCTACCCGTCAAGACAGGCTCTGACGGGGCATTCTGGATGGCGGTCAACCATGTGATACTCAAAGAGTTCTATGTGGACAGAGAGGTTCCATACTTTGTGCAGTATGTGAAGAACTACACAGACATGCCCCATCTTGTGAAGCTCCAGAAGGGTGAGGATGGCTGGGAGATGGGCAGATACTTAAGGGCATGTGACCTTGCGGACTACCAGGACGAGGACAACCCCGAGTGGAAGTTCGCAATGTGGGATACCAAGACCCAGAAGCCAAGGATAGTCTACGGTGGTATAGGCTACAGGTATCCACAGAAGAAGGAGAGCGAGGGCAAGTGGAACACCCTTCTTAAGGACGGAAAGACCAACGAGGATATAGACCCTGCACTCACGCTTCTGGATATAAAGGATGATGCCCTTGAGATAAATGTTTACGAGCTCGATACAGGAGAGGTCTACAAGAGGCAGGTACCCGTAAAGTATGTTGATACGGTTACAGAGGGAAGGGTGCCTGTTACCACGGTGTTTGACCTGCACATGGCGCAGTTTGGTGTGGCAAGAGAGGGTCTCAGCGGTGACTACACAACAAGCTATGATGATGACAAGGCCTTCACACCCGCATGGCAGGAGAAGTACACCGGTATAGGCAGGGACACTGTCATACAGGTTGCAAGGGAGTTTGCGTCCAACGCAGAGGTTACAAAGGGCAGAAGCATGGTAATAGTGGGAGCCAGCATCAACCACTGGTACCATGCGGACCTCATCTATCGTGCCTTTACAGCTGCCCTTATGCTCTGCGGATGTGTTGGAAGAAACGGTGGAGGCATGAACCACTATGTTGGTCAGGAAAGGCTTGCGCCGTTTGATGCATGGGGTCAGGTTGCCTTCGCACTTGACTGGGCAAGGCCTCCGCGTCAGCAGAACACACCCAGCTACTGGTACATATACACAGAGCAGTGGAAGTATGACTCTGCAATAACAGACTACCACAAGGTGCCCGATCCTGACAAACTGGACTACAAACACACCGCTGACTTCAATGTGAGGGCTGTAAGGATGGGGCATCTGCCCTGGTATCCACAGTTCAACAAGAGCCCCATAGCCCTTGCAGAGGAGGCACAGAAGAACGGGGCAAAGACAGATGCGGAGATAATAGACTATGTGGTCAAAAAGCTCAAGGATGGCTCACTCAGGTTCGCCATAGAGGACCCCGATGCCCCTGAGAACTGGCCGAGGGTGTGGATGATATGGAGGGGTAATGCCCTTGGTTCGAGTGCGAGGGGGCAGGAGTTCTTCTTCAAGTTCCTGCTCGGAACCCATCACAATGTGGGTGCAGAGGAGGCTGCAAAGCCCTATGTTGAGGAGATAACCTACAGGGAAAGCCCCATAGGAAAGCTCGATCTTCTGGTGGACCTCAACATGAGGATGAACACCACGCCTCTTTACTGCGATATAGTACTGCCCGCTGCACACTGGTATGAGAAGGAGGACATAAACACAACAGACCTCCATTCATATATACTCCCCATGGGTGCTGCTGTACCGCCCAACTGGGAGGCAAAGAGCGACTGGGATGCTTACAAGTTCCTTGCAAAGAAGTTCAGTGAGATAGCGAAGAAACACTTCTCAGGCCCTGTAAAGGATATAATAGCAGCACCACTACAGCATGATACCCCGGGTGAGATTACACAGCCTGCCCTTGACGGTATAAAGGACTGGAAGAAGGGCGAGTGTGACCCCATACCCGGCAAAACCATGCCAACCATGGTTGTGGTTGAGAGGGATTATGCCAACATCTACAACCGTTACATCTCACTCGGCCCGCTTATGAAGGGTAAATACGGGTTCCACGGTATAATGCTCGATGGTGGGCCCCTATACGAGGAGTACATGAGCAAGGAGCACACACCTGTGGTCGAGTGGGGTGGTCAGAAGTACATATCCCTTGAAGAGGCAAAGTATGTTGCCAATGTGATAATGTTCTTCTCGAGTCTGACCAACGGAGAGGTAAACTACAGACAGTGGAAGATAGAGGAGCACCACACGGGTCTGCACGGTGAGCTCTACAGGGAGGCAAAGAAGGCGGTTAAGGCCATCTATGGAGACGAGGTGAAGGAGTACGAGGAGTACCACGGCATTGCGGATGAGATAGGACTTCCCACAAGAGAGGTGAGGATGACCTACGATGACATATCTGCCCAGCCCAGAAGGTGGCTCACCAGCCCGATGTGGAGTGGTGACACCCGTGAGGGAAGGGCCTACACGGGGTTCTGCCTGCAGATAGACTACAGGCTACCCTGGAGAACCCTTACGGGCAGACAACACTTCTACCTGGACCATCCCACCTTCCTGCAGTTCGGTGAGGGTGTGGTAACCCACAAGTACAAGCTGGACCCCAGAAAGATGAACGAGATAGAGAAGAGCGATAAGACCGATGCCATAGTGTGTAACTACATCACACCCCATGGCAAGTGGCAGATACACTCAACCCATTACGATAACCTGAGGATGCTGACCCTCTCCAGGGGTGGTAACACCATATGGCTCAACGACAAGGATGCAGAAAGCGTGGGTATAAAGGACAACGACTGGGTGGAGGCCTACAACGACAACGGTATCTTCGTCTGCAGGGCCATAGTGAGCGCAAGGATACCCCAGGGTGTTGCCTTTGCGTACCACTCTATGGAGAGGACGATAAATATACCCAAGGCAGAACAGCGTAACAAGATAAGGGGTGGATTCCACAACTCACTTACACGCCAGCGTCTCAAACCAACCCTTATGTGTGGTGGATACGGGCAGTTCTCCTACGGGTTTAACGCGTGGGGTCCAATCCCGATTATCAGGGATACAACCATACTTGTAAGGAAAATGAGAAACCAGGAGGTGAAATGGTAATGGATATAAGAGTACAGCTTTCCATGTGTTTTCATCTTGATAAATGTATAGGGTGTCATACATGCAGTATATCCTGCAAGAACATATGGACCACCCGTCAGGGCGCTGAATACATGTGGTGGAACAATGTGGAGACCAAGCCAGGTGCGGGTTATCCCCTTACCTGGGAGGACCAACAGCGCTACATGGGTGGCTGGGAGGTAACCTCCACAGGGGCACTGAGGCTTAAGCTTCTGAAGGGTCCTGGCAAACTCAGGACCCTTGCCAACATATTCTTCCAGCCAAATCTTCCAACCATAGATGACTACTACGAGCCCTTTACATTTGACTATGACAACCTCTTTAACGCACCCCTGGGAGATGACCAGCCCGTTGCAAGGCCAAAGAGCCTTATAACGGGCGAGTTCATGGACAAGGTGGCACTTGGGCCAAACTGGGATGACGATTTCGGTGGTTCACCCCTCTATGCTGCAAATGACCCGAACCTTAAGGGACTCAGCGAAAGCCAGAAGCAGATGCTCACCCACTTCCACAAGCTCTTTTACTTCTACTTCCCCAGAATATGTAACCACTGTCTGAACCCTGCGTGTGTTGCATCCTGTCCGTCAGGCGCAATATACAAGAGGGGTGAGGACGGCATAGTGCTCATAGACCAGGATACATGCAGGGCATGGCGCTTCTGTGTAAGTGCATGTCCCTATAAGAAACCCTACTATAACTGGAACACGGGTAAGAGCGAGAAGTGCATATTCTGCTATCCAAGGCTTGAGATAGGCGAGCTTAACGCATGTGCACACTCATGTGTGGGAAGGATAAGGTTCGTGGGTGTGCTCTTCTACGATGCTGATAAGATAGAGGATGTGGCAAAACAGCCCGATGACAGGCTCGTTGAGGCCATGCGTGAGATAGTGCTTGACCCCGAGGACCCCAAGGTTGTGGAGGCTGCAGAAAACAGTGGTGTTGAGGAAAACTGGATATGGGCTGCCCAGCATTCACCTGCATACAAGCTCTTCAAAAAGTGGCGTATAGCCCTGCCACATCACCCGGAGTTCAGAACGGTTCCCATGAACTTCTACCTGCCGCCACTTTCACCCATACTCCACCAGGCAAAGGGTGATGCGGGTGGCACATATGACCCCGAGAGCATGGAGTTCTTCAACGATGTGGAGCTGATGAGGATACCACTTAAGTACCTTGCAAATCTCCTT
>JALUQR010000166.1 GCA_027017505.1 bacterium | reverse complement strand
CTCGTTGTTGCGTGTAACACAGCATCTGCCTATGCACTCAAGGAGCTATCTGGCAGGGTCTCTGTGCCCGTGGTTGGTGTTGTGGAGCCAGGTGCAAGGATGGCTGTTGGAATAACCAGAACCAAGCGGGTGGGTGTTATAGGCACAGAGGGCACCATAAGAAGTGGTGCCTACTTTGATGCCATAAAGAGGATAGACTCAAAGGTGGTTGTGTATCTGAGGGCATGCCCCCTTTTTGTACCCCTTGCAGAGGAGGGCTGGGTGGACAACCAGGTTGCACACCTTACAGCAAAGGCATACCTTGAACCCTTCAAACAGGAGGGCATAGACACCCTTGTTCTCGGCTGTACCCATTATCCCCTTCTTAAAAGAACCATAAAGAGGGTTCTTGGCGAAGAGGTGGTGCTCATAGACTCTGCAGAGGCTACATCCCATGAGGTAAGAAGGGTGCTCGCAGAGGGCAAACTTCTTCGAACAAGACAGACCAGAGGCAGATACAGATTCTTCGTTACAGACTCCCCCCAGAGATTCGAGGAGGTTGGCGTAAGATTCTTCAACGCCCCCATTAAGGCCCAGCTTGTAAGCATAGGAAACTGAAAAACATGGCAAGAAGGAAGAAGGATTTTCCATGGTTACTCATAGGGACTGCGGTTGTAACCTTTATCATCGCTGTGCTGTTTTTTTTAATGCTTGGCGAAAGGCTCTTCCCGCCAGAAAAAATCCCCCAGCCACGCACCATCACGCTCTACTTCTCTGATGAGACCGCAAAGAGCCTTGTACCGGTGAAATACTCCATAAAGAGGGGCTCCCTTGAAGAGGAGATAAAACAGACACTCGCAGCCCTTACAGACCCTCCAGCCCCCCCACTTGTAAGAACCATACCACAGGGTACAAGGGTGCTATCCGTGAGGGTAAAGGACCACACCGCCTATGTGAACTTCTCTTCAGAGCTTGTGGAAAACCACCCGGGTGGCTCATCCGCAGAGCTTCAGACCATATACTCCATAGTAAACACCCTGGTGATTAACTTCCCCCAGATAAAACGGGTGCAGATACTTGTGGATGGAAGAAAAAGAAGGACCCTTTCAGGCCACATACTCATAAACATGCCCTTAAGGGCAAATAAAAAGCTCATAAAAAAATAGCCCCACAGAGAGCTTCTCCTTAAAGTCTTTCCTGTTAAACACGGGGATGATACAGCCTGTGGTGTATTTTTTACACATGTTTAAACCGCACTATTCGTGCGAAGTCCTCTGCCTTAAGGCTTGCACCACCAACGAGGGTTCCATCTATATTGGGCTGGGCCATGAGGGAATCAATGTTGTCAGGTTTAACGCTTCCACCGTATATGATTCTCACATCCTGTGCTGTGTCCATGCCGAACTCTTCGTAGAGGAGTTCTCTTATGGAGTTGTGCACCTCCTCGGCCTGTTCCGGGCTGGCATTTCTGCCCGTGCCTATTGCCCACACGGGCTCATATGCAACCACCACATCCTTTATGCCTCCCGGGCCAAGCCCCTTCAGTGCACCTCTGAGCTGGCCCGTGACAACCTTTATGGTCTTGCCTGCCTCCCTTTCTTCAAGGGTCTCACCAACGCACACAATGGGTTTAAGCCCCTCCTTAAGAAGTGCAAGGATTTTTCTGTTCACATCCTCATCGCTTTCTCCAAAGTATCTTCTCCTTTCAGAGTGCCCCACTATCACATACTCACAGCCCACATCCCGTAGCATCTTTGCGGATATCTCTCCTGTATAGGCTCCGCTTTCCTCCCAGAACACATCCTGTGCTCCGAGCTTGATGGGGCTGTCTGCGGTAAGAAAGTGCAGATGGTATATGGATGTAAACGGCGGGGCTATGACCACCTCAACCTCCTCAACACCGCGCAGAAGTTCCCTGAGTTTTATCACCAGTTCCACACCTTCCTGTATGGTGGTGTGCATCTTCCAGTTGCCTGCTATAAGGGGTCTGTGCATGTTAGAGGCTCCTCTGTTCTTCCGTGTTCTGGTTTGTCTTTGATTTTTTCTTAAGGCACACTATACCTGGCAGTTCGTTACCCTTCAGAAGGTCAAGGAATGCCCCGCCTCCTGTGGATATGTAGCTCATCTTTGCGAACTCACCTGCCCTGTGGATTGCCACATCGGTATCCCCACCGCCAACTATGGTCATGGCGTAGGTGTTTGCCACGATGGTCACCATGGCAAAGGTTCCACGGCTGAAGGCATCCATCTCGTACACACCCATGGGACCATTCCATATTATGGTCTTTGCGTTCTGGAGGGCCTCGCCAAAGAGTGTTACCGTTGCAGGCCCTATATCGAGGGCCATCCAGTCCCTGGGTATCTCCTGGTAGGTTACCACCTTGGTCTCTGCAGAGGGGCTGAATCTGTCTGCAACAACAAAGTCAACCGGCAGAAAAAGCTTTATGTTGCGCTTTCTTGCCTTCTCTATAACCTCCCTTGCCTTTGGAAGGGCACTTTCCTCAACGAAGGAGTTGCCCACCTCGTAGTCAAGGGCCTTGAAGAAGGTAAGTGCCATACCACCGCCTATGATGAGTTTATCCGCCTTATCGCACAGGTTTATGAGAACGCCCACCTTATCTGAAACCTTCTTGCCCCCTATTATTGCTACAAAGGGTCTCACAGGGTTCTCAAAGGCCTTAGAGAAGTAGGCAAGCTCTTTCTTCATGAGAAACCCTGCACCTGCGACATCCACATACTTTGTTATTGCCACATTTGATGCGTGTGCCCTGTGGGCTGTTGCAAAGGCATCGTTTATGTACACATCTGCAAGGCCTGCCAGTTGTTTGCCGAACCCGTCGTCATTTGCCTCTTCCTCGGGATGAAACCTGAGGTTCTCAAGCAGTACTATGTCACCTGGTTTCATCTCTGCAACCATCTTTTCAACCTCAGGGCCTACG
>JALUQR010000165.1 GCA_027017505.1 bacterium | reverse complement strand
CCTTAAGACTATCATCTGCCCTTGCCACTGTGTTATATGCTATTGGGGTATCATTTATTGAAAATCTATGGGTAACCACCTTTTCAGCCCGAACGATCTCTTTTTCAATCAGGCCAAGAGCCACCTGTGTATCATCTGGCCCGCAGGAATAACTTGTAACGATGTTTATGTCTCGGAAATACAAAAAATTAGGGTCTAAAACAAGGGTTTCATCAGGTCCTGCTGGGGTAAAGAAGACCACCGTTCCTCCTGCAGATACCGATTTGATCCCCTGCCTCATGGCCTCAACACTGTTTGGACCAACGATTACTATTTCAGCTCCCTTACCACTCGTTAACCTGTAAACAGCCTCACAGAGTTCCTGTTTACTGACATCTATCACATCGTCTGCCCCAAGCTCAACAGCCTTGTTTAACCTGAAAGGCACCCGATCTGCTCCAATTATCCTTTCGGCTCCAAACTCACGAGCCACCATTATATGAAGTATGCCCATCACACCGAGTCCAATGACCAGAAGGGTGTCACCCTTTCGTATACCGCTTCTCTTCATTGACTTTACAACACATGCAAGAGGCTCCACAAGCACACCATCTTCACAACTAAGTGATGATGTAAGCTTCAGGGTGTCGTTTTTGAGACTTAAGGCAGATATCACAATGTATTCAGATATGCCACCAGGGCTTATCCCCATTTTTCGCCACGACCGACACTGCACATGGTCCCCTCGCCTGCAGAAATTACAATTCATACAGGGTGCATGGTGGTGCACAAAGACTCTGTCACCCTCTTTAAAGCCCTCCACCTTATTGCCCACCTCTACAATCTCTCCAGCCGGTTCATGCCCAAGCACCAGTGGTGCCTTTTTCTCAATGTACCAGGGCATCACATCACCGGAGCAGATACCGCTTGCCTTCACCTTCACCAGAGCCTCATCTGCAGCAGGTTCTGGAATTGGCTCGTCTTCAATTCTTATGTCGCCAAAACTGTAAAGTCTTGCTACCTTCATGACCCTCATGGAATAATGGCATACTTTATACCCCGACCTTCTCTTAACAGTTCAAAGGCCCTTGTTATCTCTTCAAGCCTAAAACTACCAGAAATCAGTCCGTTCAGCATGATCTTTCCTTCAGTGATGAGCTGATATGCCCTCCTTACATCATCAGGGCTGAAATGAAAACTCCCCATCAGTGTGATTTCATCGTAGTGAAGCCGCCCTGCACTATAACAGACCCTGCTTGCACCCGGGCATCCACCAAACAAGATAAGACGCCCCCCTCTCCTGAGATAACTCACTGCCTGCTCCCATACCTCAGGCATACCTGTGCATTCCACCACAAGGTCGAACCCTGCTGACCCTTTTAGACCCTCCAGCTCATCTGACAGCACCACCTTTGATGCTATTGTGTGCGCCACCTCAAGACGGTTTGTTAGTCTGTCAACCACGGTGGTCTCAACCCCCAGCAATTCCATGTATGCAGAATGAAGTAATCCTATCGGGCCGGCGCCGATAATCAGTGCCCTTTCAATGCAGGATAAGTCGAACTGACTGTATGGGTGTACAACACAGGAGAGGGGTTCAAGAAAGGCAGCTACAGGAAACTCTATTTCACCGGGTTTGTGAAACAGGTTTTGTCTTATCACATGAGATGGAATAAGAAGTTCTTCAGCATAGGCACCCAGCACCTTTTTATCCATGATCTTTTCGCAAAGGTTATAAAAACCTCTCCTGCAGTAGCCACAGTTGCCACAGGGTGCACTGTGCACTCCCATTATCTCGTCACCTTCTTTGAAGCCCCTTACATTCTTTCCCACCTTTACCACTACACCAGAATACTCGTGACCAAAGGGCCCGGGCATTGGTATAAGTGAATGACCTCTGAGATAGGCTTTAAGGTCGGTTCCACAGGTGAGAGCAGCCTTAACCTTTATTACAATTTCGTCATCTCCAGGCTCTGGTTCTGCGGTATCTTTAAGCTCTATTCTGCCAACATCCACAAGGAGGGCCTGAAGCATTCAGATCTCCATCCTGCCACCAAGAATCTGGCCAAGCACGGCTGCTGTAACCATAACTGGAATATATCGATAATCAAGACCGGAAATAACCCTTGCAAGGAAAATAAAGGGAATAGGCAGATGAATGTAAAGAAACCACTTTACAGAAAACTTCTTTACCCCTCCACGCAAGTATCCAAAGGGAAGGTTTATCATAGTTGTAAAGGAAAAAAGTGCAAACACAAGCGCGAACTTTGCAACCATAGCTCTATTATAACTTAATCCTGCAGATACTGTGTAGTGGGCAGGTCCTGCTGTGTTATAATAATATAATGGCCTTACTTGAGATAAAAAAGTATCCAGACCCTGTGCTAAAACAAAAGGCACAGGAGATTACTGATATAAACGGTACTCTGCAGGAGCTTATAGACAACATGGTCGAAACCATGTACGAAGCTCCAGGTATTGGTCTTGCAGCAAATCAGGTGGGGCATTTAAAGAGGGTTATAGTCGTAGATATCACAGCAGGAAAGGAAAAGGGAAACCTTATAGTTCTTCTTAATCCTCAAATAGTTGAAACTGAGGGCAAGACTGACTCCGAAGAGGGTTGTCTGAGTGTACCCAAATACACAAATGTTATAAAACGGGCAGAAAAGGTACTGGTTAGAGGGCTCGACAGAGAAGGCAAGCCTGTGGAAATAGAAGCAGAGGGTCTTTTATCACGGGCATTCCAGCATGAAATAGACCATCTTGATGGGGTTCTCTTCATAGACAGGTTAAGCCCTATAAAGAGGGAATTCTTCAGAAAGAGATATAAAAAAATCTTGAAAGAACTTAACAGGTAAATGTCGATAATTTTTTTTGGCACACCACAGTTTGCTATTCCATCTCTGGAAAGACTTATCCTTCATCAGGAGGATATAGCCCTTGTGGTTACAC
>JALUQR010000164.1 GCA_027017505.1 bacterium | reverse complement strand
ACCCACGACAGACTCACCCCAGAGGAGGTCCTCAGGGCAAAGGAGGAAAACCCTGGCAGTGTGTTCGTATGTCATCCAGAGTGCAGACCCGAGGTAATAGACCTTGCAGACCATGTGTGTTCCACCTCTGGCATGTACAGGTTTGCACGCTCCACCAGTGCAAAGACCATAATAGTTGGCACAGAGATGGGAATACTGTGGAGGCTTAAAAGGGAAAACCCTGATAAGAAGTTCATCCTTCCCTCGAAAAAACTCATCTGCCCCAACATGAAGCTCATAAGCCTTGAGGATGTTATAGAGAGCCTGCGGGAGATGAAAAACATAGTTACCGTACCAGAGGATGTACGGGAGAAGGCCATGGTTGCACTCAAGCGTATGCTTGAGGTGCCAAGGGATTAGCACCTGTCAGTGCTGGTGTAACCTCTGTCCTCTTTTTCTGTAGGCAAGTTTTATTATCTCCATCCATACAAGTGGCTGTACCGAGGCGATGAGCACAAGGAGCCACTTTTCAGGCTCCAGGGCTGTAACCTTGAAGATGGGCTGAAGCTGGGGTATGTGGGTTATAAGCACCTGCGAGACCAGTATGAGAAGAACCGCAATATTCAGCGTGCGGTTTGTAAACACCCCGAGCTCAAAGACAGACTGCCACTCACTGCGACAGTTGAACACATGAAACTTCTGTGAGAACACAAGGGTTGCAAAGGCTATGGTTCTTGCCTCCTCGATGGATGCCCTGAATATGTAGAGGTCTATCCAGTAGACCGCAAGGGTGCATATGGCCATGAATGCACCCTGAATGGTCATAACCACAAGAAGCCTGGGGGTTACAATACCCTCCTCCTTGGGTCTTGGCTTGCGTTCCATGACAGTGGGGTCTATCTTCTCCATGGCAAGCCCTAAGGCAGGTAGCCCGTCTGTTACAAGGTTTGTCCAGAGTATCTGTACTGGCAGAAGTGGCAGTGGCAGGCCCATAAGGGAGGCAACAAAAAGAACCAGTATCTCACCTATGTTGCAGGAGAGAAGAAAGTGTACGACCTTTCTTATGTTGTCAAATATACCCCTGCCCTCTTCAACCGCTGACACTATGGATGCAAAGTTATCGTCTGTGAGTACCATATCAGCCACGCTCTTTGTCACATCCGTTCCAGTAATGCCCATGGCTATCCCTATGTCTGCCTCCTTAAGGGCAGGTGCATCGTTCACGCCATCGCCTGTCATGGCTATTATATCGCCCCGCTCCTTCCAGGCACGCACTATCTTGAGCTTGTGTTCGGGGTTGACCCTTGCGTATACCTTTATCCTCGGTAGAAGCCTTTTAAACTCTGCCTCATCCATCGCATCGAGCTCCTGTCCGGTGAGTGCCATGTCCTCTGGCCCGAATATGCCTATCTCTTTTGCTATGGCAACTGCGGTTTCCCTGTGGTCTCCTGTTATCATTATGGGCACAAGGCCTGCCCTCTTTGCCTTTTCCACCGCAAGGAAGACCTCTTCCCTTGGTGGGTCTATCATTCCCGCAAGCCCCAGGAATGTGAGCTCTGTCTCAACAGAGTCTGCACGGTGGGTATCAAAGGCCCTCTCAGAGGTTCTCATGGCAAGTGCGAGAACGCGCAGTGCCTGGTGGGCAAAGCTCTGGTTTGCAGAGAGTATCCTCTCTCTTGTTACATCGTCGAGTTCTTCTGTTTTTCCGTTTATGTACACACGGGAGCATCTTTTGAGTATCACCTCCGGGGCACCCTTTGTAAAGGCATACCAGAGCCCCTCTTCACTGTTTCTGTAGATTCGCGTCATGCGTTTTCTCTCTGCATCGAAGGGTATCTCAGCGATAAAGCTGAACCTTTTCTCAAGCTCTTCTTTTTTAAGTCCTGCCTTCTGCGCCAGGGTAACAAGGGCACCCTCTGTGGGGTCTCCTATGACCTTCCAGCCCTCCTCTGTCTTTTTGAGCACAGCGGTGTTGCACAGAAGTGCGGTCTCAAGGAGCATCCTCAGGGGAGCAGACCTCAGGGGCTCTACTTCTCTGCCCTCTATGAAGAATCTGCCCTCTGGCTCGTAGCCTGCTCCTGTTATCTCCACAACACTGCGGTCTGGCAGGTAGAGTTTTTTCACGGTCATCTGGTTCTGGGTGAGGGTGCCTGTCTTATCAGATGCAACGACGGTTGCAGAACCGAGTGTTTCCACAGAGGGAAGCTTTCTTATAAGGGCATGTCTCCTTACCATCCGCTGTACTCCCAGGGCGAGCACTATGGTTACCACCGCTGGAAGTCCCTCTGGTATGGCAGCCACTGCAAGGCTTATTGCAACAAGGAACATCTCAAGAACAGGGTCTCCACGCATAACACCCATGAAGAATATGAGTGCGCACACCCCGCCTGCTATGTAGACAAGAAGCCTGCCAAACTCCGCAAGCCTTTTCTGAAGCGGGGTGGGCTCTGGTTTTACCTCCTCGAGCATGGTGGCAATCTTGCCTATCTCTGTGTGCATGCCTGTGGCAACCACTATGGCCTTTGCCCTGCCGTAGACAGCTGTGGTGCCTGAAAAGAGCATGTTGAGCCTGTCCGCAAGGGGCACATGGTCACTGAGTGTTGCAGGGTCTTTGTTTACGGCGTGGGATTCTCCTGTAAGAGGGGCCTCGTCCACACTGAGGAACTCACTTTCCACAAGCCTTGCATCAGCAGGTATCATGTCTCCTGCCTCTATCACTATGAGGTCTCCTGGAACGAGTTTTTCCGCCTCTATGTGCACAAGCTCGCCATCCCTTATGACCTTTGCAACAGGGGCTGCAAGCTTTTTGAGGGATTCAAGAACCCTTTCTGCCTTCTCCTCCTGTATATAGCCTATGATGCCATTCAGAAGCACTATGGCAAGGATTGCAAGAGAGTCTATCCATTCACCGAGTAGCCCTGCAATCATGGCCGCACCTATGAGGACGAGGATTATGAACTCGGTGAACTGCTTG
>JALUQR010000163.1 GCA_027017505.1 bacterium | reverse complement strand
CTCTTCGCTGATCTCACGGGGGTGTGCCATCTCTTTACCCAGAAAGATGTGTTCCTCTTTCTTTCCGAAGTTTAAGGGGCCGAGCCTCTCGCTCATACCCCACTCGCAGACCATCTTTCTGGCTATCTCTGTTGCCCTTTCTATGTCGTTGCCTGCCCCTGTTGTGAGCTGATGGAGTACGAGCTCTTCTGCTGCCCTTCCGCCCATGAGCACCGCTATGTTGTTCATGAGGTACTGTTTCGTGTAGGTGTGTCTTTCATCCACGGGCAACTGCTGGGTAAGCCCCAGGCTCATACCCCTGGGTATTATGGAGACCTTGTGTATCGGGTCTGTGCCGGGTATGAGTCTTGCAACAAGGGTGTGGCCTGCCTCGTGATATGCGGTGGTGCGCTTTTCCTCCTCGCTTATTATCATGCTCTTTCGTTCCTTACCCATAAGGAGCTTATCCTTTGCATCGTCAAACTCCTGCTTGCCCACCCTGTCCTTACCCCTTCTTGCTGCAAGAAGTGCTGCCTCGTTTACAAGGTTGGCAAGGTCTGCCCCTGAAAACCCTGGTGTGCCACGGGCTATGACCTCAAGGTCCACATCGTCTGCAAGGGGGGTCTTGCTTGTGTGAACCTTGAGTATCTCTATTCTTCCCTTTATGTCTGGTTTTGGCACAACCACTGTGCGGTCAAAACGGCCTGGTCTTAAAAGTGCGGGGTCAAGCACATCGGGGCGGTTGGTTGCAGCTATCACTATGACACCCTCGTTGCTTTCAAAACCATCCATCTCCACAAGAAGCTGGTTCAGGGTCTGTTCCCTTTCATCGTGTCCACCGCCGAGTCCTGCTCCCCTGTGTCTTCCCACTGCATCTATCTCGTCTATAAAGACTATGCAGGGGGCATTCTTCTTTGCCTGTATGAAGAGGTCTCTTACCCTGGATGCACCAACACCAACGAACATCTCCACAAAATCGCTTCCAGAGATGCTGAAAAACGGCACCCCTGCCTCACCTGCAATGGCCTTTGCAAGAAGGGTCTTGCCAGTTCCAGGAGGCCCCACAAGCAACACACCCTTGGGAATCCTGCCACCAAGCTTTGTAAACTTCTTGGGATCCTTAAGGAAGTCTATAATCTCCTTTACCTCTTCCTTTGCCTCATCCACACCTGCAACATCCTTGAATGTAACCGTGTGCTGGCTTTCTGTAAGAAGCTTGGCACGGGCCTTTCCAAAGCTCATGGCCTTGCCTCCACCACCCTGCATCTGACGCATGAAGAATATCCACAGGGCTATGAACAGTATCATGGGTAGCCACGAGACCAGTATGGTACCCCAGCCAGGGCTTTCGGTCTTGGGCTCAACCATTATCCTTATCTGTTTTTCCTTGAGCTTTGAGACAAGCTCGGGGTCATCAGGCGCATAGGTGGTGAAAATGGAGCCATCCTTGAGCTTGCCCTTTATGGCAGAACCATGTATTACCACCTCTGTAATCCTGTTCTCATCAAGTGCCTTCAGAAAGGTGGTATAATCTATCTCCTCATGGGGCGAGGTCTCCTTGTAATTTAAAAGGTTAAACATGAGGATAACCGTTGCTATTATGATTATCCACATTGCTATGTTTTTATATATCTGATTCTTCATCTTTGCCTGTTCTCCTGTAAGATGGTTTTGTGGTTTTATAAAGATAATTTTCTCACATATCAGGAAGTTTTACAATAAAAAATAGCTCTTCTCAGTGTCTTCTGCGAAGGACCAGCCTTAAGGGCACATTCTTAAGCCCCAGCCCCTCACGGAATCTTCCCACAAGGTAACGGCGGTAGGAATCAGGCACACCCTCGGGATAGTTCACAAAGGCTGTGAACCTTACTGGCAGTACGCCTGTCTGGGTTATGTAGTAGAACTTCACCTCCCTTCCACGATACACAGGTGGATGGTGGCGGGATACCACCTCTTTAAGAAGGCGGTTGAGTCTGCCGGTGTTTATCCTTGTTGTTGCCTCTCTGTAGAGGGCATCTATGGTGGGAAGTATCTTATCCACACCCTTTCCCGTAAGTGCGGACACAAACAACACAGGTGCATAATCAATAAACCGCATCTTCTGGCAGACCGCCTCCCTGTAGCGGGCTGACACACGGTGGTCCTTTTTTACCATATCCCACTTGTTCACCACTATACAGCATGCCCTGGCGTTTTCCTCCACGAGGCCTGCGATTTTTTCGTCCTGGGTTGTCACCCCACAGCTACCGTCCAGAACAAGCAGTACCACATCTGCCCGCTCGATACTCCTTATGGCAGAGAGCACGCTGTATATCTCCACCTTTCTGGATATTCGCTGTTTTTTTCTTATACCCGCGGTATCCACAAAGAGGTATTTATCAAAGGGTGTGTCTATGGCATCTCTGGTGGTGCCTGCAACAGGGCTTACTATGGTGCGTGGCCTTCCGATAAGGCTGTTAAGAAGTGAGGATTTACCCACATTGGGTCTACCCACTATGGCAACCCTTATTCTCTCATCTGCGGGTTCTTCCCTGGTTTCTGGAAGAAGCTCGAGGATTCTATCCACAAGCTCTGCAACACCAAGCCCGCTTTCTGCAGAGACCGCCCAGACCTCGGCTATGCCGAGTGTGTAGAACTCGTCCTTAAGGGGCATGAGCCCTGGTGTGTCAAGTTTGTTTGCCACATGGATGACAGGTTTGTCCACCCTGCGAAGGGTCTCAACGATTTCTTCATCCTGCGGGGTGGGCCCTGTACGGCCATCCATAAGGTGGATGATAAGGTCTGCCTCCTCTATGGCAACAAGGAGCTGTTCCTTTACCTTTCTTGCTATATCGTCCTTTATAAGCTCATCAGGCTCGAATCCGCCCGTGTCCACCAGTATGAAGGACCTGCCCCTTTCCTCGCACTCTGCGTAGTTGAGGTCTCTTGTAACACCTGGCTCGTTCCGGGTAAGGGCCTTTCTTCTGCCGAGTATCCTGTTAAAGAGGGTGGATT
>JALUQR010000162.1 GCA_027017505.1 bacterium | reverse complement strand
GCTACATATATACCAGGTGTCAGAGCGTGTGCCCGCTTATCACGCAATCTGTGGAGAAAACCCTCATAGATGCCCGTGCAGAGTTCGGCGACAGGTTCAATGTCCTGCTTGTGGGATTTGATGTGGAAAACGATACCCCCGAGAGTCTTAAAAAGTTCAGGGCCAGATACGGCGGAGACTTCATAGTGTTTGCAGGTGGCACAGAGGAAAACATAAGAAAACTTATCACCCAGACAGGATTCTTCTACAGAAAAAGAGAAGACGGCATGTTTGACCACCTGGATATGGTTACCGTGCTCTCGCCAGAGGGAAGGATATACAAACAGATATTCGGCATACGAAAAAACGGAGACCTTCTTATAGAAACACTGCGGAAGTTCTACGAGGGCTCACCCCCGCCACTTTCACCAGCAACACTTCTTGAAAGGGTCAAATACCTCTGCTACCGCTATGACCCTGCAACAGGAAGGTATGTGTTCGATTACTCCGTGGTTGCAGGAGCCCTTATACAGCTCTTCATAATACTGACCATAGTGATGCTCGTGTGGGGAGAACGCATAAGGGCATTTGCAAGAAGGATACTGAGAAGGGGTGACCGATAGTTCCCATGGAAAGAGGTCTTATCGAAAGGCTCTACATAAGGCTTGAAACCACTGTAAATCGGGAGAGCCCGCTGAACCCTTTCTACCATCTGGGTGCCATAGCCATACTGCTTCTGTGGGTGATTCTGTTCACGGGTATATACCTCTTTATATTCTACGAGATAAGCGTGAGTGGTGCGTACATGTCTGTGGAGTACATAACGAAGGAGCAGTGGTGGCTGGGTGGTATAATGAGGAGTCTGCACAGATATGCGTCAGACGGGCTTGTTATTGTAACAGTTCTGCACGCCATGAGGGTGTTTATACTTAAAAGATACCGCTTCTGGCGTGCCTTTGTGTGGGTTACAGGGGTTGCAATACTGTGGCTTATATGGATAAGCGGTATATTCGGCTATCTTATGGTTTGGGACATGAAGGCACAGTTTATAGCCTTTCTTTCTGCAAGGCTTCTTGAGAGTCTGCCCGTGCTGGGAATACCAGTGGGGCTGAATTTTGCAACAGAAAAGATGCTCTCAAACCAGTTCTTCTACATAGTGCTCTTCATACATTTTTCAAGCATCGTGGTCATAGCCCTGCTTGTGGGACTGCACCTTGACAGAATATCCCGACCCGAGATAACCCCGCCAAGACCCATCCTCTGGGGTGTGCTGGCAGTGCTTCTTGCAGTGGCCATAGCAAGACCTGCTGTGAGCGATGCAATGGCAGACCTTACAAGGCTTCCAGTGGATATAACGCTTGATGTGTTCTACATGTTCGTCTATCCCCTGTTTGGCTATCTTTCAGAGGGTATGATATGGGCACTTCTTGCAGGTCTTACCGCGGTGTTTGTTGCCATACCCTGGCTCGGTGGGGGCAGAAGGGGTGAGCCCGCAAAGGTGGTGGAAACACTCTGTGTGGGCTGTGAGCTCTGCATGAAGGACTGCCCCTATACCGCCATACAGATGAGGGAAAAGGAAGGGGTGCTTACTGCAAGGGTTGTGGATAAAAAGTGCGCATCCTGTGGTATATGCATGGGAGCATGCGAGTACAGCGCAATAGAGCTCGGCACACTCAGGGAAGACGCAATATACGAGAGGATAGAGAACATCTGTGACCAGCTAAAGAAGGAAAACGGGGTGCCCAGGGTGATGGTGTTTGCCTGCAGATGGGGGGTGGATGTGGAGAGTGTGGTTGCCCGCAAAAAGGGTGTGGGGCTTGTAAGCTTTGAATGCATAGGAATGGTACAGCCGAGGATGGTGGATATTGTGCTCCATAAGGGGCTTGATGGGCTTGTGCTTGCAGGCTGTAGAAAGGGCGACTGTGCCTACAGAAGGGGTAACACATACCTGGAACAGAGACTCAACGGAGAAAGGGCACCCATCGTGAAGATAGAGCCCTCCCTGAGGGAACGCCTTAAAACACTGTGGTTTTCCGTAGAAGAGAAAGAAGAGTTTGGTGAGGAGCTTACGGGTTTTCTGAGAGGGCTTGAGAAGGAGGTGGAAAAGGGTGAGCCGGTTTAGAATGATTGCAACTGTTGTGGCCATGTTTCTGCCTGTGGTACTGTTTTCAGCGGTGCCCTATTCCTTTTATGAGAAGGACACTGCCCTTTTAAAACTTGCCTTCAAGGCCAGTGGCAGAAGAATAGTGGAGTGCGATGAGCAGGGAAGGATAAAAGAGATGGCACAGCTCTACAGAAAAAGCATAAAGGAAGGAAGGGGTGCGAGGATAAACCTCTCTGAGCTCGGAAAGTGCCCGCCCCAACGGCATCCCGTAAGGATAAGGGTTGAGATAGATGGAAGAACCGTGCTCGACAGGGAATACCAGCCAGGAGGGGTGAGACACGACCTCTCCTCCTATGTGTACGAGGAGATTCCCCTGAGGGCAGGCAGATACACCGTAAAGATAAGCATGTGGGACAGAAAGGGCGAAAAACAGCCAGTCCACACCCTCACAGAAGAGGTTGAGCTTACAGCAGGGATGATCGCTGTTGTGGGGTTTGAACCCGCAGAAGGCAGGCTTGTGCTCTACAGATAGCCCTCTGGTTTTTGTTATTGCCAATCCACGCTGAATTACATATAATTAGAATAATGAAATCCTTAAAACTCCCTTTGTATGACAAAGGGATTTTTAATATGAGAAGAGGGCGAGAGTGGCGGAACCTGGTAGACGCGCCAGACTTAGGATCTGGTGGGTAAAACCGTGGGGGTTCGAGTCCCCCCTCTCGCACCAGAGTAAAAAAAACAAACCCTGAAAAAGGAGAAGAAAAGATGAAGATAGAGGTAGAGGATATAAGCCCTGTGATGAAACGGCTTACCATAGAGGTGCCAGAAGATGAGGTTACAGAGCTTGTAAACCGCTTCTACAGGGAGCTCAAAAAGGATGTTGTCATAGAGGGGTTCA
>JALUQR010000161.1 GCA_027017505.1 bacterium | reverse complement strand
CATATCCACCGCACAGTTTTCTTATTACCTGTGAGAGTCCGCTTACCTGTTTGTAGGATACAAACAGTCCCTTCTCATCCATAACAGACCTTATTGCCCTGTAGAACCCGTAATTGCCAGATTTTGGAAACCCGCATTGAAGAACCCTTGGTCTGTTCATCGCAGTTGCTCCCTGTGTTTTCTTGCGTATATGACCATTTCTCTTCCAACCCCGTACCTTGCCATAAGGCTGTAGAGGGCCTTTCTGAATTCCTTAAGCTCAGAGTCTGCAAGCAGAATATCAAGCCTTTTTCTCATACCGTGGCAATGTCTTCCTGTTGCATCATCTCCCACATAGTTTTCTCCCATGAGGAGAAAGAAGTCCATGGGGAACATGGCTGTGCGGTGAATCACCCTGAAGCCCGTTCTTTCAAGAAGCCCCTCGAGAGAGGAGAAACTGAAGTAATTTATGTGATGTGGTGGAGCAAGCCAGTAGGGCTTAAAGCCCAGCTTTTCACGCAGGATTTTCTGCACAGGGCTGTAATCGTTTGGCACCACACAGCAGATAAGCCCGCCCTCTTCCATGACATCTCTGACACCACGCAGAAACTCCTCGGGATGTGGCAGGTGCTCGAGCACCTCTGAAAGGTGTACCGCATGGAACCTGCAAAGTCCCTTTCTTATCTTTTCTGTAAAAAAGCCCTCTATGACATCTACACCGAGCCTTCTTGCATACCTTACCGCTGTCCTTGATGGCTCTATGCCACATACCCTCCAGCCCCTCTCCATGCCCCTTTTAAGGAATGCCCCCGGGCCACACCCTATATCGAGTATAGTTCTGCAGGCTTCTGGCAGAAGGGCCTCCATGAATTCGTATCTGTCATCGTATACTGTGTTCCACCATTCCATGTCCTCTTCGAGGCGTTCCATGTAGAGGGGCTTCGTCTCGGTGTAGTATTCTTCCCTGTATATTCTTTCAAGCTCTCCTCTGTCAGGTATTGGCATTATGTGCACAAACCCGCAGGTCCTGCAGGAGATAACATCGTATCCATTGATCCTGTCGAGGACTTCCCCTCTATGCACTTCCTGTAGCCTGAAAGCCTGCCTCATCTTTCTCCATCATGGTATTTATGAGTTTCAGAATCCTGAGTCTGCCGTTGCCATCTATAAGGGCACCTGCCCTCTTTGAGTATGTCCTCCAGAGGGTCTCATCGTCCACAAAGTGTCTCAGTGCCTCCTGGATGTGCTCTTTCTTCACATCCATGTGATAGCCCAGGGCTGTGCCTATGTTGAGCTCGTTGAATGCGTCCATATCAGCCACATCATCAGGATAGTTTCCTATTATTATGGACGGCATACCCATGTAGGCAAACTCATTCACAGTGGTTCCCATGGCGGTTATACCCACATGACACAGGGTTGTAAGGGGTGCCATGTCCTTCACACCGTATATGAAGTTGAACCAGGGTCTGGCCTCTCTTTCGTATCTCGAGAGTGTGTCCGTGTGTCTGTATGCAGGGCCTATGACGACGATTACATCTATATTTTCCATATCCCACAGTGCGTCTATAACCTTGAGTGTAAGGTTGTTTGGGTCTGCCCCGCCCATGGTAACGAGCACCCTTAAGGGATGGGCGTACTCGAGGTGTTTCCTTCCCCTCGCCTTCAGGAAGTTCTCACCGATTATTATAAACTCTCTACCTGAGTACACATTCTTCTCCCCCAGAGGTTTTGAAAAGAGAGAGGGTATAACGGTAACATCTGCGTATCTTCTTGCAGGTGTTGTGTTGTCAATGAGCATGACCTTTCTGCCCCTTTTTTTCAGTTCCCTTACAAGCTCTGTTACATCCTTTTTGGTATCCAGTATGACCAGCTCTGTTGATGGAAGCTGTTTTTTTGAACCTATGGGATGCACCCTGACATCAAACCCCTCAAGATAGCCTGCAACAAGAGGTGAATCGTTAACCCAGAATTCAACGAATATTCCTCCCTCCATTATCAGGCGGGCAAGGTTAACGCTTCTTACCACATGTCCCATACCTATATCTGTTCCACCCTCTGTCCATATGGTTACGCTGTACATTGTGTGTTATCCTCCTTTATTGAAAGGGCAAGTGTGAGGGTTCTGTATCCCTCTGTGATGTCCACCACTGGAGCTCTGCCTGTTTCAACACACTCTATGAAGTGTTCCATCTCTTTAAGGTACATGGTGTTCACATCGTACGGTATGGTAAGGCTCTTCCAGCCTCCATCTGCCACCGTGTAGACACGCACCACACCTTTTATTATGTCTGCCCTTATGATGCCCCTGCGGGCTGATATGAAGATTCTGTGTATGGGTGTTCTCTCGAGAAAGTCTGTATGCCAGTTTATGTAGATACCCCTGTCTGTTCTCATAACCCCGATGGCTATGTCTTCCACATCAATCTCAAGCTCGCCCACCCTGTCAACAAATGTTCTGTGTTCTGTTACCTCTCCGAACAGCCACCTTATGTTATCCAGCCCGTGTATGCTTGTCAGCACCACCCCTCCACCGAGCTCGCTTCTTGCAGCATACTCTTTTCTGTAATCCTCGTTGGGATGCCAGTCTGGCAGGTAGTGTCCACCATAGTAGTTCACATGGTAGGGCCTTCCGATGATTCCGCTATCAAGCAGTTTTTTAAGCTTTACGAACACAGGATGAAACCTGTAGCACATGCCCATCATTGCGATAAGGCTCTTTCTTCTTACAAGCCCTATGAGCTCTTCAACACCATCGAGTGTGTGTGACAGGGGCTTTTCTATAAAGAGGTTCACACCGTGCTCTGCACACAGAAGTGCCATATCAAGGTGCATGCTCGATGGCGTGGCAATAACCACTGCGGTGGGACCCTCTTTAAGAGCATGCTCCAGCCTGTCATAAAGGCTCACACTGCAGGGTGAAAGCTCCCTGGCAAGTTTTTTAAGTCTTTCACTGTTTACATCGCACAGGACGAACTCCCTTATACCCAATTCTTTAAGGTTTCCTGCGTGAACGCTACAAATGGAGACCCAGCCTGCTATGAGAACCTTACTCGTATTAA
>JALUQR010000160.1 GCA_027017505.1 bacterium | reverse complement strand
TACTCTGCCCGACCCATCTCTTATCAGCCTGCCATAGCCCGAAGGATTATCCATAAGTGTGGACAGAAGGCTTACCACAGCCTTCTCCCTGCGGTGCAGCTTTATGAGTGCTTTAAGGGTTCCTGTGGTTATAAGTGGCACATCACCCGATAGAACGAGCACATCGCCCCTGAAGCCTTTAAGCTTCCTCATCCCATGTGCTACCGCATCGCCTGTGCCAAGCTGCTCTTTCTGGTGGACGAAGCTTATCCCCTCTACTGTGCCGAAGGCAGCCTTTACCCTGTCGGCCTGATGCCCTACCACAACCACCACCTTCTGTGGCTTAAGAGGCTTAAGGCTCATAAGCGGATAAAGCCCCATGGGCAGTCCACAGATGGGGTGGAGCACCTTGGCAAGCTCTGAACGCATACGCTTGCCCTTGCCAGCTGCAAGCACTATAACGCCAAGCGCCTTCATAATCTATGGAATTATACCAGAGGTGTAGATTTCCCTTCAAGCAATAAACTTTGAAAAATCTTTAATACTCTGCTATATATTCTGTTATGTCCCTTAGCTTTAAGGATATTGAAGAGCTCCACAGCCAGATAATGCGACTTAAGCGCCACTATGAGCAGTTCTTCAGCCACAACCTTGATCGCGAGCCCATTGAGCTTAGAAAGGAGGTAGAGCAGAAGATACTTCGCTACACCGCCAGGCCCACCAACAACACAGCCCTTCAGTTTCGTCTCAACACGGTTGTTGCCACCTTTAACTCTTACCGCCAGTACTGGGACCGCATGGTGCGCGCCATAGAAGAGGGCAGACTGCGAAAGCGAGCTGAGACATCCACACCACCTGCCCGAAAGAGCACAGCAGCCCCACCGGACCCACTTGAACCTCTCTACCGCCAGTACATCTCGCTACGCCGAAGGCATCAGGGGATAGAGCAGGATATAAGTTTCGACCGCTTTAAACAGACCATAACAGAAGAGGCCGAAAGGCTTAAAAGTAGCCTCTCGACCCCTGAGCTTAAACCAAAGGTTGTGTTAAAGGACGGAAAGGTGCGTATAGCCTTTGTGCGTAAAAAGCCCCCTGATTAGCCCACCCTTCCTGCGGCAAGTTCAAGCTGTAGCTGAAGAAACTCCACCTTCTCCAGAACCTTGCGGTGTTCTGGCTCTTCCTCTTTGAGCCCCTTGAGCCTGTCCTGAGCCTGTTCAAGCTCTGCCTTAACCTTTTCGGTATCCACATCCTCTCTTCTTACCGCAAGGTTTACAAGCAGGTTTGTCCTGTCGGGCCAGACCTCTGCAAAGCCACCATCTATGATGTAGGTCTCACTCTCTGAGCCACTCTTCCAGACAACACGGCCGGGCTTTAAGGTGGTTATAAAAGGGGTGTGCTCTCTTAGAACCCCAAACTCACCATCCCTTCCGGGGGCTATGAGCTCTTCTACCTCTTTTGAGAGCACCACCCGCTGTGGGGTTACTATCTCAAGTAGGAAGACTCCTGCCATAGTCTTAAGCCTGTGCCTTGAGTTTTTCTGCCTTCTCGAGGGCCTCCTCCATGGTGCCCACCATGTAGAATGCCTGCTCTGGTATGTCGTCGTGTTTGCCTTCCACGATTTCCTTGAAGCCCTTTATGGTGTCCTTTATTGTTACATACTTACCAGGGGTGCCTGTAAACTGTTCTGCAACGAAGAAGGGCTGGGAGAGAAACCTCTGTATCTTTCTTGCCCTTGCCACTATGAGTTTGTCCTCTTCAGAGAGCTCATCCATACCGAGTATGGCTATTATATCCTGCAGGTCTTTGTATTTTTGCAGGACCTGCTGAACCTTTCTTGCCACTGTGTAGTGTTCCTCACCGACTATGTGGGGCTCAAGTATTCTTGAGGTTGAGTCCAGGGGGTCCACTGCCGGGTATATACCGAGCTCTGCAATCTGACGCGAGAGAACCGTTGTTGCGTCCAAGTGTGCGAATGTGGTTGCAGGTGCAGGGTCTGTGAGGTCATCTGCAGGCACATATATGGCCTGAACGGATGTGATGGAGCCCTTCTTTGTGGAGGTGATTCTTTCCTGAAGCTCACCCAGGTCTGTGGAAAGTGTGGGCTGGTAGCCCACCGCAGAGGGGATTCTGCCAAGAAGGGCTGAGACCTCTGAGTTTGCCTGCACGAACCTGAATATGTTGTCTATGAATAGGAGCACATCCTGGCCCTCTTCGTCTCTAAAGTACTCTGCTATGGTGAGTGCCGTAAGTGCGACCCTTGCCCTTGCTCCAGGTGGCTCGTTCATCTGCCCGTAGACAAGGGCTGCCTTATCAAGCACCCCGCTTTCCTTCATCTCAAGCCACAGGTCATTGCCCTCTCTTGTTCTCTCGCCCACACCACCGAACACGGAGTATCCACCGTGTTGCATGGCGACATTGTGTATGAGCTCCATTATGAGCACCGTTTTGCCCACACCTGCTCCACCAAAGAGCCCTATCTTTCCGCCCTTAAGATAGGGTGTGAGTAGGTCCACCACCTTTATGCCAGTTTCGAAGACCTCAAGCTTTGTTGATTGCTCCTCGAATGCAGGTGCCGGCCTGTGTATCGGCAGATACTTTTTTGCCCTTATGGGCTCACCCTCGTCCACGGGTTCACCCACCACATTGAGGATTCTGCCGAGCACCTCTTTTCCAACTGGCACGCTTATTCCAGCCCCTGTGTCCATAACGGGCATACCGCGCACCAGTCCATCAGTGGTGTCCATGGCTATGCATCTTACGGTGTTCTCTCCTATGTGCTGGGCAACCTCTACAACAAGGTTCCACTCCTTGTCATTTATTGCAGGGTTCGTTATCCTCAGGGCATTGTATATGGGTGGAAGCTTGCCCGGTGGAAACTCCACATCTATAACAGGGCCTATGACCTGCGTTATTCTTCCCATGTTTTTCTTCTCTTCTGTCATCTCTTCTGCCCTCCTGGAATTTTTATCCTTTAAGTGCCTCTGCTCCGCTTATGATTTCCATAAGCTCCTTTGTAATGGCTGCCTGTCTGGCACGGTTGAAGTCCAGGGTGAGTCTGTCTATCATCTCGCCTGCGTTTCTCGTTGCAGAATCCATTGCGGTCATCCTTGCGCCGTGCTCACTGGCAGAGGTCTCAAGAAGTGCCCTGTAGACCTGAAACTCCACATACCTTGGCAGAAGCTCTGCAAGCACCTCCTCTTCAGATGGCTCAAAAAGAATGTTCTCTGTTCGCTCCTCTTCCTCCTTCTCTTCTGTTGCAAGTGGCAGAATCCTCTCTATCACAGGGCGCTGGCTCAATGCGGAGCGAAACTCACTGTAGATAATGTATACCTCGTCTGTGCGGTCCTTCCTGTAGTCTTTTATAAGGTCCTCTGCTATCTCCCGGGCAAAGCCGTAGCTTGGGCGAGCAATGCCCATGGAATGAGTCTTCACTATGTTAACACCCCTTCTTTTGTAGTACTCATGGGCCCGTCTGCCCACAAGATAGTAGTTTATCTTTGCAGAGGGGTTTTCCTCCACGAACTTTTCTGCCTTCTTTATGAGATTGGTGTTGAACCCACCACAGAGTCCCCTGTCAGAGACAAACAGCACCAGCTCTATCCTGCCCCTGTCTGCCTTTGAGAGAAACTCATTGCTCTCTGGCATCACCCTTCTGGCAAGGGCGGTTACAAGCCCCTTTATCTTCTCCGCATAGGGGCGTGCACTGATTATATCCTCCTGTGCCCTTCTGAGCTTTGCAGCAGAAACCATCTTCATGGCCTTGGTTATCTGCTGGGTGTTCTTTACACTCTTTATCCTTCTTTTTATATCCCTGAGGGTTGCCATAATCCTCCTTTAATAAATCCTGCAGGTATATTTTCTTCTGCCATGAAGACAGCCCTTTTACTCGGCAACGAAGACCTCTTTGAGCTCATCCAGTGCCTTGTTTATCTTCTCTTTGAGTTCAGGGGTGAGCTCCTTTTTTGTTCTTATCTCCTCGAGTATCTCAGGGTGTTTGCTATCGAAGAACTGATAGAGCTCCTGTTCGTACTTTGCGAGTGCGGTTACGGGATAATCGTCCACATAGCCGTTTGTTGCTGAGTATATAAGGAGCACCTGTTTTTCCACTGGAACAGGGCTGTACTGTTTCTGTTTGAGTATTTCCACAAGTCTGCTACCCCTTGCAAGGAGTTTCTGGGTTGTGGGGTCAAGGTCACTGCCGAACTGTGCGAATGCTGCGAGTTCACGGTACTGGGCGAGCTCGAGCCTCAGTGTGCCTGCAACCTGTTTCATGGCCTTTATCTGTGCACTGCCACCCACTCGTGAGACTGAAAGACCCACATTTATTGCAGGCCTCACGCCTGAATAGAAGAGGTCTGATTCAAGGTATATCTGTCCGTCTGTAATGGATATGACATTTGTGGGTATGTATGCGGAGACATCTCCTGCCTGGGTCTCTATTATTGGAAGGGCTGTAAGGGAGCCTCCACCGAGCTCTTCCTTGAGTTTTGCAGCCCTCTCAAGAAGCCTTGAATGCAGGTAGAACACATCCCCTGGATATGCCTCTCTTCCAGGAGGGCGCCTTAAAAGAAGCGAGAGCTGTCTGTAGGCAACCGCATGTTTCGAGAGGTCATCGTATATAACGAGGGCGTGCATGCCGTTATCCCTGAAGTACTCACCAATGGTGCAACCCGTATAGGGAGCGAGGAACTGCAGTGGTGCGGGTGTGCTCGCTGTTGCAGAGACAACCACCGTGTAGTCCAGGGCACCTGTCTCACGCAGTTTTTCAACAAGGAGTGCCACCGTGGACTGCTTCTGCCCTATGGCCACATATATGCAGAACACATCCTGTCCCTTCTGGTTTATTATGGTGTCTATGCATATGGCGGTTTTACCTGTCTGACGGTCTCCTATTATAAGCTCACGCTGGCCCCTTCCTATGGGTATCATGGCGTCTATGGCCTTAATGCCTGTCTGGAGGGGCTCTTTAACGGGCTTTCTCACCACTATTCCAGGTGCCTTTACCTCCACTCTTCTTGTCTCCTTTGCATCTATCGGGCCCTTCTCATCGAGGGGTCTTCCCAGGGGGTCTATGACCCTTCCCATAAGCTCCTTTCCCACGGGCACCTGCACTATCTTTCCTGTTCTTCTTACTGTATCGCCCTCTTTGACATCGTGGTCAGAGCCGAATATGGCTGCACCCACATTGTCCTCTTCCAGGTTGAGCACCATGCCGTATACATTGCCAGGGAATTCCACAAGCTCTCCTGACATGGCTCGCTCAAGCCCGTAGATTCTTGCAATTCCATCTCCTATGGAGATAACCGTGCCTGTTTCTGCAAGGTCTATTTCCTTTTCGTAGCCCTTTATCTGTTTTTTAATAAGCTCGCTTATCTCCTCTGCCTTAAACATATAAGCTCACTCCTTCCAGTAATTTTTCTTTCATCCTTTCAAGCTGTGTCTTTATACTGCCATCGAATATGGTGTTGCCTATTTTTATTATTAATCCGCCTATGAGGTCTGGATTGTGGAGGGTTTTAAGAATCACCCTGTTACCGCTTTCCCTCTCTATTTTTTCCTTTACCTCGTTTATCAATCCCTCTTCCACACCCTCTGCCACCTCCACAGTCACGCGTATTCTGCCTGCAAGCCTGTCTTCCAGCTGGGAGTACTGTTTTGTTATCTCTTCGAGAAGCCTTATGTGGCGCCTTTCAACAAGAAGGCAGAGAAACTTTACCACCACTTGAGAAAGCCCGAGCCTTTTGCCCAGCTCCTCCACTATGGTCTTTCTGGTCTCTATCCTGTACATGGGGTTGAGAAGCACCTTGTAAAGCTCGGGGAAGGACTCAAAGACCGTATTTGCACTGCGCAACTGCTCGCCGTACTGTTCGTAACTGCCATCCTCCCTGCCTATATCTATGAGTGCCTCTGCGTATCTTTTGGCAAGTGTGGTCTTACGCATCAGTTGAGCTTCAACCTCTCTATGTAGGCCTTTATTATTCTTTCCTGGTCTTCCCTTGTTATGTTCTCTTCCAGCACACTGCGTGCCATCTCTATGGCCATCTCCACCACCTCTCTGTGTACACGCATGCGGGCCTTTCTTACCTCCTGCTCAACACTCCTTCTTGCCTGCTCCCTGAGGCTTTCCACCGTAAGGTGTGCCTCTTTTATTATCCTGTCCCTTTCTGCCTCTGCCTCCTCGATGATGCGCCTTCTGACCTCTTCCATCCTCTCTTCAAAGCTTGCCATCTTCTGTTCATACTCTTTTAGCTTCTGCTCTGCCTCTTTTTTGACCCTCTCTGCCTCCTCTATGGCGGTTTTTATCTTCTCTGACCTCTCTTCAAGCAGTCCCTTTACCCATCTCTTCCACACATACCATCCAGCAAGAACAAGTAGCAGGAAGTTAAATATCTTCCAGCCCATCCCGCCTGCCCCTTGCTGTGCTCCACCACCTGCAAACACAACCCCTGGTGAGAGCACCACAAGAACTAAAGGGGCAATCCTTCTGTCAAGAATCTTCTCTGCTATGGTTCTGGATATTGCGGGAATACTCTCTCTGAGGGATGAAACCACACCCTTTTCTGTTCTCTCAAGCTCTTTCTTTGTTTTTTCAAGCTCTGCCTGGATATCCCTTCTTGCGCTTTCAACTATGGAGTTACCCTCTGCAATCGCCTTCTCTCTTATGCGGGCCCTTTCTTCCTGGGCCTTTGCCACACCGTCCTTGAAACGCCTGTCGTATTCCTCAAACCCCTTTCTTGCACTCTCTTCGAGCCTCTCTGCCTCTTTAAGTGTTCCCTCTGTGCGCTGTCTTCTCTCCTCGAGCACATCCATAACGGGCCTGTAGAGAAGTCTGTTGAGCACATAGAGAAGCACAAAAAACACCACTATCTGGTATGCAAGCGTGTGGTCTATGCTTATCATCCCTTTACCCCCTTTGACAGAGAGAAGCGAGACTTAAACAATTAAGCGTTTTTTACTAACATATATAGAGGGGAAAGTCAAGGGATATGTTCTTTCTTTGCGGGGTTTTTATATCCATCTGAGCCAGTGTTTGTACTGTTTGTTCTTTCCCCTTATCACATCGAAGAAGACCTTCTGTATGAGCTCTGTTATGGGTCCTGGTTTTCCCTTGCCTATGGTTCTGTCGTCCACCTCTCTTATGGGTGTTATCTCTGCAGCGGTTCCTGTAAAGAACGCCTCATCCGCTGTGTATAGTTCATCCCTTGTGAATCTCTCTTCCACCACCTCTATGCCGAGGTCCCAGGCTATTTCTATGACCGAGTCCCTTGTAATCCCTCTGAGTACAGATGTAAGTGGTGGGGTTTTGAGCACACCCTCTTTTGCGATGAATATATTCTCTCCACTGCCCTCGCTTACAAACCCATCAGGGTCAAGCATTATGGCCTCATCGTATCCGCAGGAGACCACCTCTCTTTTTGCCAGTATGGAGTTAACATAGTTGCCCACTATCTTTGCCTTTGTCATTGCCACATTCACATGATGTCTTGTAAAGGAAGAGACCTTTGCCCTTATACCCCGTTTTATGCCCTCCTCACCGAGATATGCACCCCACTTCCATGCGGCAATCACCACATCCACGGGGTTATCCCCTGGATAAAGCCCCATATTGCCATAGCCTATAAATGCTATGGGTCTTATGTATGCCTCTTCAAGCCCGTTTACCCTGAGGGTGTCCACTATGGCCTGGTTTATCTCCTCTTTTGAGTATGGCATCTTCATCTGTGCGATGTGGGCGGATGCAAAGAACCTTTCTGTGTGGTCTTCGAGCCTGAAGAGAGCACTTCTGCCATCCTCTGTGCGGTAGCACCTTATGCCCTCGAAGACTCCAAGCCCGTAGTGGAGCGTGTGGGTCAGCACATGCACCTTTGCGTCATCCCAGTCAACAAGCCTTCCGTTAAACCATATCTTCTCTGTCTTTTCCACTTAATCTTCTCCTCTGGTGTTTATGGGTTCTCTTTTTACCATCCTCCAGCCCTTATCGGCCAGAAGATACAGCCTTGTTCTGCCATCCTCTGCAACCGCCATGTCCCTTATGGATACAAACCCCTTAAGCCTTTCTTTATCTATGAAGCCCTCTTTCTCAAGCTCTCTTACAAGCGGGGTGCCGTCTTTAAGCTCTGCCTCTTTTACCACAACTATGGGTGTTCTTCCGTATGTTACAAAGCCCTTTATGTGCAGAAAGTCCTCATCTGTTGTTACCACACACCCTCTTGTATCCCTTGGCCTAAGGATGCGTTCTGGCCTGTCGGTTGCATGAAGCCATATACCATATCCGCCCTTTCCTTTCAACCTGTCGAAGGGGTTGGGATAGTCCATAACGAGGGCACCCACGCCGTACTCTGCAGGAAGCCCTCTGCCATCTATGTATCTGGTAAAGAAGTATATTCCCTCAGGGGTTTTGAAATCCCCCTCGCGCTCCTTATCGCCCTTTATCTTTCCTGTTGTAACCCTGTGGGTGGAGACAGCCCTCAATGTGTGGTCATATACGGTAAGAGTGTGTCTTTCCTTCTCCACCACTATAAGATACCCGCCCTTTTTTATGAGTGCAAACACCTCTTCTGCGCCCACCTCAGCGGTGTTCCACACCACCACACAGAGGGCGGTTACAAAAAGCCTTGTCCACATAATTTTTAAAGGCCCTATGTGCCTGTCTTTCGTGTCTCCCCTGTTTTTTCGGTCATAACGCAGTTTCCCTCGAATACCACGCCCTCGCTTATTATGAGGGTGGGGGTTTTTATGTCTCCAAAGACCTTTGCAGGTGCCTTAAGCTCAACCCTTTCCTTTGCGACTATTGTGCCGTGCACCTGGCCGGATACCACGATGTCTCCCACATGTATTTCTCCTTCAACCCGTGCACCCTCGCCCACAAGAAGTGTGCCATCTGTTGTAATCTCTCCCTTGAAAGAGCCATCCACCCTTGCGGTACCCTCAAAGCTCATCCTTCCCTCTATGTGCATACCCTTGCATATAACCCCCACTATTTCTGAAGCCATGTTAGCCTCCTGTTTTTTGAACAGTTTCATTGTCCTCAGTCTCCAACAGTCCTTAAAAGCCCTATAATGCGCTCCCTTTCTTCGGGGCTGTAAAACTCTATTACAATCCTTCCCCTGCCCCTGCGTTCTTTAAGACTTACCTTTGTGCCGAATATACCCCTGAGCTCCTCTTCAAGCCCTGTGGTGTGTACATCTTTTTTGTGTTTATGGTCTTCTGGGCTTCCCTCTACAAGTCTTTTTACAAGTCTCTCTGTCTCCCTTACAGAAAGCCCCCTTGCTATCACCTTTCTTGCCACATCTCTCTGCAGGGGTGGCTCTGAAAGTGCCAGTATGGCTCTTGCATGTCCCATGGTGAGCCTTCCGGAAGAGAGCTCTGCCTTGACCTCATCTGGCAGTTTGAGCAGTCTCAGATAGTTTGCCACTGTTGCCCTGTCTTTACCCACCCTTTTTGCCACCTCTTCCTGCGAAAGGCCAAACCCCACAAGCACCCTGTAGGCCTCTGCCTCCTCTATGGGGTTCAGCTC